>CAZTXK010000124.1:0-7219 GCA_964617275.1 uncultured Dactylococcopsis sp.
AGAACCGTTCCCAGAGGTTCTGAGTTTGTTGTTGCTGTAAAGTGGTTGTCATACTAGATATAAGTCCGTTTTTGAGATTATGATTTGGTATGATTTAGCGTTTTGATTTAACGCAATAAATCTAATATAAGACACTTATTTCGATTTGTAAAGTTTTTTAAGATTTCTCTATCTTAAGGATTAGCCGGGGGGCCATTGCAAAGAACGACCGCCGAGAATGTGTAAATGGAGATGATCAACCGTTTGACCTGCCTCTGAGCCATTATTGATGACGACACGGTAGCCATTGTCTAACCCGGCTTGTGCAGCCACTTGCTTAACAATTAGTAATAAGTATCCCAGAAGCTCTTGATCTGCTTCTTCGGCAGCGGCAATTTGAGGAATAACTTTTTTGGGAACAACAAGGATGTGAGTGGGAGCTTGGGGATTAATATCGTTAAATGCGATCGCGCGATCGTCCTCATAGACGATATCGGCTGGAATTTCACGGTTGATTATTTTGGTAAAGATCGTGTCACTCATTTTTGCGATTAGAGAGGTTATTTTCGTTGAGATTTATTATCTCATTTTCCTTTTGAAGTTAGAGTTGTCACTTTTGAGAGAGGTTATAGAAGCTTTCGCCTTTTTATACTTACTATTAAGTAATTTAAATTTTGTTAAACTCCTCGTCGCCTACATAGCCCTTAATCCCTCTAAACATGAGAGGATCAAAAGTAACAGCTAGTTAAAGTGAGCTTAGTCTCAAATTCTTATGGAAACTGTACGATTCACCAGTTCTGAGTCTATTAATCTCAGTGTCCCTCAAGAAAATACTCCCATTCAACATTATTTGCGTCAACCGCAACGCTTAGTTAGCACGATCGCGAATCCGAAGTTAATGACACAATTATCGGAGAATCGGTTTCACCTGAAAATGCGCCCCCTAAACTTTCTGGATATGTATCATTTTCAGCCTTCCGTTGTCTTAAAAGTCGTCGCTGATAGTAATGGTACGGTGACGCTTACTTCAGAAAATTGTGAGATTTTAGGAAACGATTATATTAATGATCGCTTTGGGATGAATCTTAAGGGGAAACTGTACCCTGTGGAAAAAAATGGGCAAGTTTATCTTGAGGGTAGAGCCGACTTGAATGTGGATGTGGATTTACCGCCGCCTTTATGGTTTACCCCCCGTCCCATGTTAGAAACGACCGGGAATGGACTGCTAAAAAGTGTTCTGATGCGAATTAAACAGAAGTTGATGCATCAACTCCTTGCGGATTATCGTCAATGGGCGAATCAACCGACTACAGCCAAACCCGCCGAAACCTCTTTTTCTTCTCCAAAAACGGCTTAATCTCATTTCTTCTTCTGTGAGGAAAGGACTTGGTAACCGATATCAGTGCGATAATAGCAGCCAGAAAAATTAATCTGCGCGATCGCGCTATAAGCCTTGTCCGCCGCCTCTTTTAAGGTATTTCCCAACCCTGTGACTCCCAAAACACGACCCCCATTGGTTAATAACTGTTGCTTTTCGGCGAGACGAGTGCCAGCGTGAAAAACTAAAACATCCTCTAATTCAGGGATGTCACTAATAGTTTCTCCCTTCTCATAAATCCCAGGATATCCAGTAGCGGAAGCAACGACACATAAGGCTCTTTTGCCACACCATTGCAGAGGAGGAAAGTCTTGCAATCGCTGTTCCAAACAAGCCAAAATCAACTCATCTAATGGGGTTTCCAAAAGCGGTAAAATGACTTGCGTTTCAGGATCACCAAAGCGACAATTAAACTCTAAAACCTTGACCTTTTTTTCTGGTGTCAAAATTAGCCCCGCATAAAGCAGCCCTTGATAAGTAATCCCCCGTTCTCGGAGAGCATCCACTGTCGGCTGTAAAATTTGTTTTGTAATCTCTGTCAGTAGCCCTGAAGTCAGCAAAGGAGCAGGGGCATAAGCCCCCATTCCCCCAGTATTAGGTCCGGTATCCCCTTCGCCAATGCGTTTATGATCTTGAGCCGGGAGTAACGGGCGCACGGTTAAGCCATCCGTAACCGCTAAAACTGATACCTCTTCCCCAGCTAAATACTCTTCTACCACCACTTGGGTAACGTCACTAGCAAACAGGGCATCTACTGCTTCTGTGGCTTCCTCAATGGTTTCTGCTACTGTTACCCCTTTTCCAGCAGCTAACCCGTCTGCTTTCACCACAATGGGTGCGCCTTGTTTGCGGATATAGTTTTTCGCATTCTCAGCATGGGTAAAGGTTTCCCCAAAAGCAGTGGGAATAGCAACATTCTGCATTAATGATTTTGCCCACCACTTACTTGCCTCAATTTTTGCCCCGGCTTGAGTGGGGCCAAACACAGGGATATCAAATTCTGCAAGCGCTTCAGTAATCCCTTTGGCTAGGGGGGCTTCGGGGCCGACTAGCACAAACGCCACCTTTTTTTTCTTGGCACAGTTAGCAATGCGATTAAAGTCTTCTTCGCTACCTGTGAGGTTTTGACAGTTGGGAAGTAAAGCGGTTCCCCCATTACCGGGAAGACAGAAAACTTTTTCCACATTCGGAGATTGTAATAGTTTCCAAGCGAGGGTGTGTTCTCTTCCCCCACTGCCAACAATTAAGACTTTCATCGGCTTACCCTTTCAACAGCACGTTACTGATTATCGCATTCTTTGGAATCAACGACAGCCTAAAGACTCTCGGGTAGCAACACCAGTCGTAGGATTAACGCCAGAAGCCCGTTCACAAAGTTTTTTTACTTCTAGATTATCAACCACGGCATCAGTAAAGTCAGCCCCTTCTACTTTTGCTTTGTCAAACTTGGAACGCAGCATCATGGCTTCAGTTAGCACAGCATTGGTTAAATCAACCCCTGTGAAATCCGTGAGGTAGGCAATCCCATTACTAAAGTTCACCCCTTGCCAGTTTGCTTGGTGAAGGGTTGCCCCATTAAACACCGCGCCCTGTAAGTTAGCATCGTGGAAGTCTGCTCCTTCTAGGTTTTCGTCATAGAATTCAGCTTCAATCAATTCCTCTCCTGAGAAATCTTTGGTTTCGGCTTGGACGGCTTCATTAAAAGAGCGAACGGCTCTGGGAGTGGCAGCGAAACTGGGAGAAGAAAGGAAAAAAAGCGCGATCGCGCCCAAAATTAGACTAAACTTTAAAACTTGTCGCATTTTTATTATCTTTAAATGTTGTCTTCACTTTTATATTAATATTTCTTTACAACTTCTCACACCGACAACAGAGAGAATATTGTACTGTTAACTGATTAATCCAACAGATATATGACTTCTAGCCCTGCTTGGTCAAGCCTATTACAACAACTTCTCGATCAACAATCTCTCTCCCAACAACAATCAGCAAGCCTAATGACAGGGTGGCTGCAAGAAGAAATCCCCCCAGTGCTGTCGGGGGCAATTTTGGCTGCCATTCAAGCAAAAGGGGTTTCCGCAGATGAATTAGCAGGGATGGCACAAGTTTTACAACAGCAATCCTTACAACAAACTCCCCTGACTCACAGCGAAACTGTCATTGATACTTGTGGCACAGGTGGGGATGGCGCATCCACCTTTAATATTTCCACAGCCGTTGCCTTTGTTGTCGCGGCAGCAGGGGCAAAAGTCGCCAAACATGGCAATCGTTCAGCTTCGAGTAAAGTTGGCTCGGCAGACGTTTTAGAAGCCCTAGGGGTGAATCTCAATAGTTCCATGGAACGCACCCAAGCTGCCCTAGCAGAAGTGGGAATTACCTTTTTATTTGCCCCCGGTTGGCATCCTGCAATGAAAAGTGTGGTTCCCCTGCGAAAAACCTTAAAAGTGCGAACTGTATTTAATTTACTTGGCCCCCTTGTCAATCCTTTACGCCCCACCGCACAAGTTATGGGGGTATTTGACGGCAATTTAATTGAAACGGTTGCCCAAGCCTTAAAACGGTTAGGAATGGAACGCGCGATCGCGCTTCATGGGCGAGAAAAACTGGATGAAGCAGGATTAGCCGCTCCTACAGATTTAGCAGTTTTAGATCAAGGGGAAGTAACCCTTAGCAGCCTTGAACCGGAACAATTAGGACTGCATTCTGTGGCGACCGAAGCCCTTAGAGGTGGAGAATTAGCGGAAAACACTACCATTCTACAAAAAATCCTCCAAGGAAAAGGCAGCATTGCTCAACAGGAAGTCGTTGCTCTCAATGCCTCTCTAGCCCTACAAGTAGCAGGGATCATTCCCCTTCACCATCATCAAAAGGGAATCGAGCAAGCTAAAGACATTCTCGCCAGTGGCGTAGCCTGGGAAAAATTAGAAGCCCTTGTTAATTTTCTCGCGGATGATTAAGCGGAATGCGCCATCCCCACTCCGTGCAAACGCCATCCAAGGGAATATCCCACGCTTCAACAGGGACTTCTGGCACAAAGGCAAAATCAAAAATAATCCCGACTTTGGGAATATTGCGCCATTGGGGTTGTTGGAAGAGGCGATCATAAAATCCTCCCCCATATCCCAGACGATATCCCCGATGATCACAAGCTACCGCAGGCACGAAAATCAAATCAACTTGTTCCACAGGGCAAATCGGGGCTTCGGGCTGTGGTTCTCGAATGCCGAAACGTCCTTTCACAAGGGGATCACTGGGATGATAGAAATGCCAGTTCAACTCTTGTCCGACACAACGAGGAACCCCCCAACGATATAGTTCTAGGTGAAATAAGGGATCTAGATTCGGCTCTTGACGAACATAAAAATAGCTCAAAATGGTTGCGTCTTGGGGAATCATAGCCGTGGCTAAAAACTCTTTTAAATGTTCACCCAAAGCAAGGCTTTTTTCTTGCCATTGGCTGGTGGACAGGGCTTTTCGCTTCTGAATCAACTCTTTCCGTTGTTGCTTCTTCTCATCCATAGTTCATTCCTGATCGAGGAAACTTTATTTTAAAGAAAAATTAAACTTGGCAACAGTTGATCACACAGTCTCCCAAGAAAATGCTACCTTCTATGAGGTGAGAACATTGTTGGATTTGGAATTAAAAGAGGAGAACATCTTGAACTGGGAACTTGAACAAGCACAACCTTCTGCAAAAGAGCAAGTCAGTGATTATGTTGCCGAGCTTCAACTGCACATGACTTTACAAGCCCGAAATTTAGTTCCGAGTCTCACGCAAGCTAGAGATAGTCGTGAGCAACTTTTACAAGAAACCCAAGCCAACGTTGAGAAAATGGCATCACGCCAATTTTAAAAAACAAACTTGATTGAAATTAGCTACAGTATTCTTTAGGGTGGGCTTTGCCCGCCTTATTTTTTGATGGTTTAAATGCCCGAATCATGGCTAATATTTCTCTGGAAGTGCTTATTCAGTTTGCCCTTGTCATTGTCGCGACTTTAGGGGTGACAATTGTTCTCAAACGCTTCTTACGGGATCAATTATTACCCAAAATTGGTATTCCTCTAGGCACAAGAGAAGCAATTTCCATTATTCTTAGCTATAGTAGCGGTGCTTTTGTTTTTGTCACGATTTTACAAGCAATTGGGATTAATCTCTCTTCGTTTACTGTTTTAGCAGGAGGGATTGGCATTGGCATTGGGTTTGGGTTACAGGAAGTAGCGAAAAATTTTACTAGTGGTTTAACCATTTTATTTGAACAAAAAATAAAAGCTGGAGATTTTATTGAATGGGATGGGATGACCGGATATATTGATGAAATTTCCCTGCGATCAACGGTTGTTAAAACACTTATTGGTCGTTATATTATTGTTCCCAATCATGTTTTAGTGGGAGCGCAAGTGATTAATTGGACTTATCATAGGTCCCAAGGTTGGGCAATGGTGGAAGTAAATGTTCCCCATGGCAGCGATACAATTTTGGTAGTAGAAATTCTTTTGGAATCTGCTTACATGGAAGAAACGGTTTCTTCTGATCAATCCGCTTATGTTTATTTCGTGGGTTTTGGGGAATATTCTTTAATATTTCAACTTTGGGTTTGGGTTGAGGAAGTCGATAAAAAACATATTACCGAAAGTTCCCTCAGATTTCTAATTGAATCTAATCTGAAACAACACGGCATTAAACTAGCAACTCCTCGTTTGGGGGTTTGGTATCCTACTACATTGAGCGAAGAAAGAGAAGCATCATCAACTGAAAAAACTGATGCGGAAACTCGCGGTCCGACGTTTCCTAATTTTTCGGAAAGTCTTACTCCTTCTCGCCCTTTAGCATTGCGTAATTTATTGAGGAATATTAGCTATTTTCAAAACTGCTCAGAAATTGAAATCAAAAAGCTCATTGAAATTGGTTATCGGAAACGATTACAGGAAGGAGAAATCTTATATCGAGAAGGAGACCCGGGTGATAACTTTTATATCATTTTATCAGGATCGGTAGAATATTATGTAGAACAATTAAAGCAAACACCTACAGTTTTAAACCCGGGTGATTTTGTTGGGGAACTGTCTTTGATGCTCGGAATTCGCCGTACTGTTACGGTAAGAGCAAGAGAAGAGAGCACGTTATTTGCCATTAATAAATATGGCTTTAATAACTTGTTGAAAGAACAACCTCATTTGTATGAGCTAATTGTTGTCGAATTAGGAAAGGCACAAAAAGAATTGTCGCAACAACAACAGCAGTTACGACAATTAGGGTTATTAAATTATCAGGAATTGGATAAAAATCCGGTTGCTTGGGTAAAACGTAAGTGGGAAAAGCTTTTAAAACATTAAAACTTAATTCTTCCTCGGAATAATTGGACACAAATGCCACAGGTAAGCGCGATCGCGCCGACAGCAATTTGACTGGCAAAGTTATAATGATGATGCTCAGGAATATCAAGATCAACGTGACTAATTGCCTCGATTTTAATATCACGCTCAGTGACAGGAATAGTTAACATATCCCAGTGATTGCTTTCCATCTCATCGCCAATTTCCACTGACCAAACTCCAGGAATGGAATAGTCAGGATGGAAAACAAATTTTCCCTCTTCATCCGTAAACCCATGAACTTCGAGATAATTGGAATTACTAGGAGGATGAATAATAACATCCGCCCCATCAAACTTTTCTCCGGTACTAAATAGAGCCTGAATTTCTAAAGCATTATCCTTCGCATCATAATAAGTTTCCACCAAATGAGCCGAGGCTGGTTGCGGAAACAGGAATAAACCGAAAAATAAAATAACAATCCCTAAAAATGGTTTCAAAACCTTTTGGCATTTCTGGGTGACAAAATTCATGGTTACTTTCCTATAA
>CAZTXK010000125.1:0-7168 GCA_964617275.1 uncultured Dactylococcopsis sp.
GAGCCGTGGGTTAGATATTCCCGACTTTTTACAACGTCGTCGTCGCCGCTAAGGACTAACCAAATCACTGGACAATAATTGACATCCTTGTTTTTTATTGTTCGGTTAGTCCAGTCTCAGCCTCTTAGTAGGCTACGTTATTTAGGTCAGGACACCCTTGGGTGCTTTCCAGCCCTCTGCTCTGTCGCTAGTAGTTAAACAGGTTCAGGTGATTCTCGAAGCCCAGTGCTACTAACCCAACAAGCCTGAATAACATTGACAAGGAGCACTTCACCCGATTAATCGGAGTATCCATTATGTCCAATTTCGTTTTCGTTTTAGACAAAGATAAACAACCGTTAGACCCCACTCACCCCGCTAAAGCACGTAAGTTGCTTAAGGCAGGACGAGCTAAAGTCTTTCGGCGTTACCCCTTTACAATAGTTATGCAAGATTTGGAGGTTAAAGATTGTGTCACCCACCCTCAGCAATTTAAGATTGACCCAGGCTCGAAGACTACAGGTTTAGCTATTATCCAAGGAAAGCGAGTTCTTTGGGGTGCTGAGTTAAGCCACCGAGGATACCAAATTAAAGAAGCCTTAACTTCTCGTAGAGCAATCAGACGTTCTAGACGAAATAGAAAGACTCGGTATCGTCAACCTCGTTTCCTGAATCGGAAACGCCCAGAAGGCTGGCTACCCCCTAGTCTCCAATCCCGTGTTGACAACATTATGACGTGGGTTAAGCGACTTCAGAAATTCTGCCCAATCCAAGGAATCTCTCAAGAATTAGTCAGGTTTGACTTACAAAAGATTGAAAACCCAGAAATTAGTGGGGTTGATTATCAACAGGGGGAATTACAAGGCTATGAGGTGCGAGAATATCTCCTTGAGAAGTGGGGGAGAAAGTGCGCTTATTGCGGGGCAGAAAACACCCAGTTAGAGATTGAGCATATTAAACCACGGAGTAAAGGAGGCTCAAATCGAATCAGTAACTTAACCTTAGCTTGCCATGAATGTAACCAATCCAAGAGCCACCAAGAGATTACCGATTTCCTATCGGGGAAACCTGATTTACTAAAACGGGTTCAATCTCAAGCCAAGAAGCCTTTAGCCGATGCCACGGCGGTGAATGCGACTCGTTGGAAGCTGTACGAATCCCTCAAATCTACAGGATTAGGGGTGGAGACAGGATCAGGAGGATTAACTAAATTTAACCGTACCCAAAGAGGTTTTCCTAAAACACATTGGTTAGACGCGACTTGTGTTGGGAAATCAACTCCCACTTCTCTCTATGTCAAGACGGATAATATCTTGTCAATCAAGGCAAGGGGGCATGGTTGTCGTCAAATGATTCAAATGGACAAATACGGGTTTCCAAGAAAGGGTTACAAGCCGAAAAACCCTCCTAAAGACTGGAAAACAGGAGATATCGTCCATGTTATAGGAGGGAAGAAAAAGGGGATACGTTCCGCAAGGATAAAAACAGTAAGGGCAAAAGGGAGCTTTGATTTGAGAGTAAATGGAAAGGTAGTAAGTGTCTCTCGTAAACACATTCAATCAGTATTCAAGAATGACGGATACGAGTATGAAGCCCAAAGAAGTCCAAAATTGTCCAGTAAATAGAAAGGAGGAAAAATTGCATTGTCCAATTGCTTTAACTATTGCTGGTTCTGATAGTGGAGGTGGGGCTGGTATTCAAGCTGATTTACGCACTTTTGCCTTTCATCAAGTCCATGGGATGAGTGCGATTACTTGTGTCACGGCCCAAAATACGGTGGGAGTCCAACAGGTAGAGGCACTTTCTCCAGAACTGGTAGCAGCTCAAATTGACTCTGTGATTAGTGATTTGGGGGTGCAAGGGGTGAAAACGGGAATGCTCCTTAATCAGGGGATTATTGAAGCCACAGTGCGTCAAATTGAAACTTATGAGTTACAACCCTATTTAGTGGTTGATCCCGTCATGGTGTCTCGCAGTGGGGCGCAGTTAATTGATGAGGCGGCGGTAGAGGCTTTAACTCAGCGTTTAGTTCCCTTGGCTCTCTTAGTGACTCCGAATCGCTATGAGGCACAAATTCTCAGTGGGCAAGAGATTAATACGCTTGAGGAAATGAAAAAAGCAGCAGCGATTATTCACGAAAAAGGAGCAAAGGCTGTACTGGTAAAAGGAGGGGCAATGCTTCAAGAGTTACGAGGAGTCGATGTTTGGTTTGATGGAGAAGATTGGGAGGTTTTGAAAACGAAAAATGTGGAGACTAAGAATAATCATGGCACTGGTTGCACCCTCTCAGCAGCGATCGCGGCAAATATTGCTTTAGGCAATGACTTAAAAACTTCAGTACAAAAAAGTAAGCAATATTTAACGACTGCTTTAGAATATGCTTTAGACTTAGGAGAAGGATCCGGGCCAGTGGGGCATTTCTTTCCCTTAAGCAAAGATTCTTAGATTTAAATTAATACATAACACTTCATTTCTCATGACATCTCATCCTCAGTATCAAAGCGTTTCTACCCCTTCTCAACAGAAAAATTTACCCACCGTTCCCATGTCAGTCTATCGAGAACTAGCAGGGGAACTGCAAGCCACGAAAACGCAATTAGACAACTTAAAACAAGAAAATCAACACCTCTATCAGCAAAATCAAAGTCTGCGTCTAGAAATTAGTAAACTCTCGCAATCTGTGGAAAGACTAGAGAGTATTTTAAGCGAGGAGCAACAACCCTCATCAAGTCATTTCCAAACCACTGATGTCTATCATTCTCATGATTGGAATCTCGATAGAGAACCGACAGCCAATTATTTTCCCCAGTCTTCGGAAGAAACATTATTCACTGAGCAAACCGACTATTATCCGAGAGAAGGAGAGGAAAATTCCGACTCTAAAGAAGTTAACGCTTGGAACGGCTGGTTAGTGATTGCTATAAGTTTGATGATTATTGTCATCTTTAGCGGTATTGGCTATATGGTGATGCAACCGCTCATGAATAATAATGAAGATTAAAAGCAAAAAAAAGAGGAAGACGTTATTAAGAACGCTTCCCCTCACTGTAATTAAAAGATTCGGTAATTAACCTTCAACATTAACCAATTCAATATCAAACGTTAAATCTTGGCCAGCTAGAGGATGGTTAGCATCAAGAGTGACCTTAGACTCGGCAACCTCAGTGACAACGACGGGAATCTGTTGGCCACTGGGATGTTGGACTTGTAGCTGTTGACCCGGTTGAACCTCGATGTCTTCAGGGATTTGCTCCCGTTCAACTTCCAACACCATTTCCGAGCGATGGGGACCGTAGGCTTCATCCGAGGCAATTTCTGCAGTTTTTGATTCCCCAGGGGTCATTCCAATGACAGCTTGTTCAAATCCAGGAATAATTTGACCTTCTCCAATGGCAAACTCTAATGGTTCTCGTCCTTCGGAAGAATCAAATACTGTCCCATCGTTGAGCTTTCCTGTGTAGTGAACTTTGACCGTATCGCCGGATTTTGCTTGTACCATGTTACTCCTTATGGAATTCTACTTCTTATTTCTGCGATTGCGAAATCTCCGACGTTCTCTGTGTCGGCTGATTTCTTTTCGCTTGCGTTTTTCCGCAGGGGTTTCAAAATGCCGATTTTTTTTCATATCAGCAAAAATTCCTGCTTGAGAAACTTTACGCTTAAAGCGGCGCAGTGCCGACTCTATCTGTTCATTATTATTGATAACTACTTGCGTCATCCAATTCTTTACCTAATTTGAAGATTTTAAGAATGAACTACGCTCAATCCATACTGAGATCAGCGAGTATCTTCTTGATGCGACTACTCATCGCTTATAGATCGTAACATAGTTACAAAAATAAAGACAAATGCCTGTATGAGCCTCTAATAAGACTCACAAGGATTAAATTGACTTAAAATCTCCTCCATGAGGTTAACAATCTCCTTCGGTTTTTCCACCATTGACATATGTCCACAGTTGGGAATTTCCTTTAAGTTCTCTCCACACCTGGCAAAGAGGTAATGAAAACTTGCTAAATGTCCCACATATTTCGGCTCCATAATGGCATCCTTTTCGCCAGCAATGAAGTAAACGGGTTGGGTTAATTGGGATACCAATTGGGGGAGACGATGAACTTCTGCTTCGGTGGTTGATTCAAGAAGCGATCCCACAGCGGCAAGGGAATCTGCTTTCACAAAGTCAATGACTCGTTGTCGCCCCCAACATAAAGCTAAGGGTTGCGCTACCATAACCCGCGTAAAAAGAAAATTAATCAAAGGAAGATAGGGAAGCCATTGGGGTCGATATTTAATTAACTGTTGTCCGGCCTGGCGAAAGCGATCAAATTCTTCCTTGAGATACACTCCCCCACCGGCATTTAAGCAAATTACTCCCTTGACTTTTTCTGAACAACATTTTGCCCCCCATAAAGCAATACTTCCTCCAAGAGAATGACCCACTAACCACGCCTCATTAATGTCTAATTGCGTTAACAAACAAGATAAATCATGGGCATAACTTTCCAGACTATAGTCTGGGTTTGGGCTTAAAACTTCTTTAGAATCACCAAATCCTCGTAGGTCATAGCACAAACAGGGATAGTTGACGACTAATTTCTCCACTAATGGTTGCCAGTATTGACGGCTCAGTAACCAACCATGAATAAAAACGAGAACAGGAGCATTTTTTTCAGATTGGGCGGGAAGGAAATCATAGGCATGAGTGACACCATGAAGATCAATTAAGGGCATAGCTGAGGTCAACCGTTAAGTTTAATCGGAAACAGACTAGGCAAAAGTCCGGTCACGTTGAAGAAAATCGGGTTTACTTTATCTATTTTAAAGGGAGGGAAACGCGATTGAGCCAAGAGGCGCGATCATAAAAAACCTCTCCCTAGTTCAGAGAGAGGCAATTCAGGATTTAACACTGCAATAATTGTGGACTATCCGAGAGCTTCCGCCCCAGCGACCACTTCTAAAATCTCTTGAGTAATGGCAGCTTGACGGGCTTTGTTATAAGAGAGGGTAAGGGTTTTAATCAATTCTGTCGCATTATCACTGGCGTTATTCATCGCTGTCATTCTTGAAGCCAACTCACTAGCAGCAGATTCCTGTAACGCTCGTAGCAACTGATTATTGAGATATAATGGGAGCAGAGCATCAAGAATTTGTACTGGATCTTGCTCAAAGATCATATCTTTGGGGAAGGTTTGGGTGCGAGTTTCACTCTCTACGGTTTCTCGCTCAACCTCAAAGTCTCCCCCTTTCGTGGTTAAACGGAAAATCTCATCGTCAGAAACTTCGAGCCCTTGGGGATCAAGGGGAAGCAAGGTTTGAATGACGGGACGAGAGCTAATTAAAGAGACAAACTTGGTATAAACCAGTTCTATCCGATCTACTGTTTCTGACAAGAACAGAGATAAGAGTTCATCGGCAATATTGGAGGCTTCATCCGCAGTGGGAATTTGATTGAGATTGGTGTGACTAGTTTCAATGGGCGCTTCACGACGCTTGAAGAATTGATCTGCTTTGCTGCCGACAACAATATATTTATAGTTAATTCCTTCCGCTTCTAATTCTTGCGCCCGTTGACGAACTCGTTTAATCACATTGGCGTTATAAGCGCCACACAAGCCGCGATCGCCTGAGACAACCAGTAAGCCTACGGTGTTTACCTCCCGCTTTTCTAGGAGAGGGAGATCTACATCTTCAAATTGCAGACGGGTTTGGAGGTTATAGAGTACCTGGGCGAGGCGATCTGCAAATGGACGAGTGGAACTAACCTGTTCTTGAGCGCGTCGGACTTTGGCGGCGGCAACCAGACGCATTGCCTCAGTGATTTTACGAGTATTTTTAACCGAATCAATGCGATCGCGGATTTCTTTTAAGTTTGCCATAGCTTTTTATCGTTAATAATTTATTAGTTATCAGGGCTCCCTTCTCAGTTACCAGTTACCAGTTACCAGTTACCAAATTTAACTAGACTTGCTAGTGTGACAGCAACAGATAGTTCCAATAACTTGATCTTTACTGGTCACTGGTCACTGATCACTGGTTACTGGTCACTGAAAAACTTACATGGAGGCTTTGAAGGTTTCTTTGTATTCAGAAACTGCTTCTTTAAGTAAGTTTTCGGCTTTGTCGGTCATTTTCTTCTCAGCCTTAATCAGTTCAGCAAACTCAGGCTTATTATTTGTGACATAATCTTTTAACCCTTGAACAAAGTCATTGGCTTTTTCTAAGGGCAGATCATCGAGATAGCCATTAATTCCTGAGTAAACCACAGCAATTTGCTCACTTACCGAAAGCGGAGAGTTCTGAGGCTGTTTGAGCATTTCTCGTAAGCGCTGACCCCGCGCTAACTGTTTCTGAGTCGCTGGGTCTAAGTCAGAAGCAAACTGAGAAAAGGCTTCTAATTCTGAGAACTGTGCTAAGTCTAGTTTGAGCTTCCCAGCAACTTGCTTCATCGCTTTAATTTGCGCTGAAGAGCCAACCCGAGAAACCGAAATCCCAACATTAATGGCAGGACGGAAGCCAGAGTTAAATAAGTCTGAAGACAAGAAAATCTGCCCATCAGTAATGGAAATGACATTAGTGGGAATATACGCAGAAACGTCACCGGCTTGGGTTTCAATAATCGGCAACGCCGTCATGCTACCTTCCCCTAAGTCCTCATTGAGTTTTGCTGCCCGTTCCAACAAGCGGGAGTGAAGATAGAAAACATCCCCGGGATAAGCCTCACGACCGGGAGGACGACGGAGAAGCAGGGAAAGTTGACGGTAGGCTTGGGCTTGCTTGGTTAAGTCATCATAAACCACCAAGGTTGCTTTGCCCTGATACATAAAGTGTTCCGCGATCGCGGCTCCGGCATAGGGAGCCAGATATTGTAAAGTGGCTGGATCACTCGCATTTGCAGCCACAATCACAGTGTAATCTAACGCGCCACGTTCTTCGAGAGTCGCCGCTACCTGAGCCACAGTGGAAGCCTTTTGCCCGATCGCGACATAGACACAAATGACATCCTCTTCTTTTTGGTTAATAATGGTGTCAATAGCAACAGCAGTTTTCCCGGTTTGACGGTCACCAATAATTAACTCCCGCTGTCCGCGGCCAATGGGAATCATACTGTCAATGGCTGTAATGCCGGTTTGCATTGGCTCATAAACCGACTTCCGCTCAATAATCCCAGGCGCCATGGAGTCTAATAACC
>CAZTXK010000126.1:0-7096 GCA_964617275.1 uncultured Dactylococcopsis sp.
GCAAAGACTAAGTTGAGATTAGCCGATCGCGCTAATAGAGACAAAACTTCTCGCACAGGAGCTTCCCGTAACACTAAACGAGAAACGCGGTTATCTCCCCCTAAATTCACCTGTTCTGGAGAAGAATCAATCGTAGAAACAGCAATATCTCCCACAGGTGGGGCAGTTGCTCGGGGGCGCGTTGGTTTTAATCCCGGAGAAGATTCTGTCTGTTGACCATTTTGTGCTGGCTGTCCATTAACTTCGACATCAGGATTCGGAAACATCACTTCTGGTTGAGTTTCACTGGGAGAGGGAGACTCAGACTCAGGTAAGGAAGGAATTTGTGCTTGTTGCGACTGGGGCGATTGTTGGGCAGCTTGAGAAGACTCTTGTCTGCCGACGGTCAACCCAAGAATAACTTCCCCATCCGCCACAGACTGAAGCGTTGCTTCTGGAGCATCATTTTTTCCTGTAACGGTTACTTGAACGCGGTTTGCGTCGGTTTGAGTAATGGTTAAAGACTTTACCCCTGGGAAAGGATTATTGTGGGTAACTTCGCTTTGTCCCTCTAAATCAACTTGGGCGTTGTTTAAGTCAGCGATGAAGACATTACCTTGTTGGCTTGTGGAAATATTCGCTTCTCCCTGGGTTTGGAGACGAAGCTCAAACCCTTGTTCTGTTCCCTGTAACTGCACATCTTCTACTGATTGCGCTTTTGCCACTTCCACTGCTGGAGAGATTACCAACAGCGCAGCCACTGAACAGATCATTCCCCATTGGGGGGGAAATTTATTTAACATTATTGCCTTCACTCCTCATCATCATTAGTTGTTTATCTTAACTGGAAATCAGCCCATTACTCTACTCCATCTCTAAAAGCAATTGGAATGAAATCAGTTTAGATTTTCTACCGCATAAAACAAGAGCTTTGCCTTTACAAGGAGTTGGTTAGGTAAGAAAATGCGATCAAAATCGCTGATTGAATAGGAGTTATTCACTTGGTTAATTGTGGTTGTCCCTTTTCATAAAAAGGGCGAATTGATTGGATAATTGCTCCTACCGCTTGGGTTAATCCTTCTTTTTCTTCAAAATTTTTTGCTGTGGCATAAAGCCGAGTTTCTAATTCTGTTAAGGTGGGAAACACCTTAATCGTTTGCTTAAGTAAACTATCAAGTTGATGGCTTATCATCAGGGACCAGTCTTGCTCATTAAATCCAATTTTATAATACAGAGTGGAGAAAAGGAGAATTTTGATTCTTAAAGGTGTTGTATAGCGTGTTACTTCATAACGTATGTCAAAAATATTACACTCATTGTGATGGCTGAGAGCAGAATTAGATTCACTATTATCTTGAGACTGATTTGGAGATTCTCGGTTAATTTCTGTTTTGTCCTGATGGGAGTCACTTAACTGATAATTCTTTGATGAGACTTCAGCTTTAGGTTTAAGTTTAGTGGTATTATTTGAGGGATTATAGTCGCTATAACCCCCTGATTTCAGAGCAGTAAACTGAGAAGGAACGCCGTCACTATTTTGCGAATCCTCTAATACAATCGGATTAGAAGTTTCATAAAGGGACTTAACTTCTTCCAAAATAATATCTGCAATGCTTTGATATTTATCTTTTTTATTTAAGGTGCTGACAACACCATTAATGGTTTGTTTTAAGCTATTAAAATCAGATTCTCTTTGGTAAAGTTCTTGCAATAAAGATTTGGTTCTATATTTAATCAAAACTTTAGAACTATTTTCCCAACGATGCTTACAAGCACAAAATAGCATCTTTTTAATGCGAGTAATTTCTGGATTTTGCTTCAAATTGTGAACAATACGATTTAGGGTATTGTTATTGTTAGCCTTAGCGGTGATGACTGGAGAAACTGAAGAAATTTCAGATTCACTAAGATTGAGATCACTAATAATTTCGGTAACAGTTTGATATCGATCGCGCGGACTAATGCGAACCATCCGACTCAAAACTTGAGCAAAATCATTATCAATATCAACTAAATGTCGCCATGATAATTCTCCTGTAATCGGATCCTCGCTTAAATGTTTTAGTGAAACCCCACTCAGTCCTTTGAGAATAATTTTACCCAACGCATAGATGTCACTATTATAATAGGGTTTTCCTCCCTGTTGTTCTAACGGCATATAGGAAGGTGTGCCAATGGCAACGGTAAATCCAGTATTTTCTTCCGATTCCTCTTCTCGGAGGGTTGCTACTTTTTTCACTGAACCGAAATCAATTAGCACTAACTTTTGATCACTATGGCGACGGATAATATTTTCCGGCTTTAAATCGCGATGGATGACATGATTGTCGTGAATGAACTTGAGAACCCAGAGAATATCTTGTAAAAACGCGATCGCGTCTTGTTGAGTCCAAGTTTCTCCCTCTTTAAACTCTTTAGATAGCAAATTCCCATCAATAAAGTCTTGTACCAGATAAAACTGGTTATTTTCCTCAAAATGAGCCATTAACTGAGGAATTTGAGGATGACTGCCAATTCGCGCTAAAACTAAAGCCTCTTGATCAAATAATCGCCTCGCCGTTTGTAACATCCAAAGTTCATTGACTTGTGGTTTCAACTGTTTGACCACACACCAAGGTTTTCCGGGAAAGTCATAATCCTTCGCCAAGAAGGTTTGACCAAATCCTCCCACTCCTAATTCCTTAAAGATATAGTAGCGATCGCGCAACTTTGTTCCCAGCATAGGTTCTCTTTTCGCAAATTTCCCAATTAGCTCCTGATCAGTGATTTTCCATGTCTGGAAAGCTCTAGAGCTTAAATGTCCTTGATCTCAATAAATCTATGATAACTATCGCAGAACAAAAACGTGACTAGATTTTCAGATTTCAACAGACTATCTTTTTTTAAAGCAGCAATTCTAAAATAAAGAATGCTGTAATACTGAAATCTCTGTCTCCACTATGCCAAATATTGTTTTATACGAGCCTGAAATTCCTCCCAACACAGGAAATATTGCTCGCACTTGTGCCGCAACTAACACAGAACTTCATCTCGTGGGAGAATTAGGATTTGAGATCAGCGATCGCGCCGTTAAACGGGCTGGACTAGACTACTGGCCCTATGTTGATCTTCATCAGCATTCCAACTGGACTAAATTTGCTCAATACCAACAACAAAAATCAGGAAACTTAATCGCATTTAGCGTCAAAGGAACCCAATCTTATACTAACTATTCCTTCCAAGCCGAAGACTGGCTACTATTTGGACCCGAAAGTAAGGGCTTACCCCCAGAAATTATGGCAAATTCAGACGCTATCTTAAGGATTCCCATACCAAACCCGCAAGTGCGGAGTCTTAACCTTTCAGTAAGTGTCGCGATCGCGTTATACGAAGCCAAACGACAACTTGGAGAACTTCATGATCCCTCCCTCTCCGCTTCAAAACAATAAAAGCGAATCATTATCTCCAAAATCAGTTAAACTAAGCGCAAAATGTTGTAAAACAGTTTATTATGGGTTTGTCTAAGTCAAAAATAGCTAACCCAATCATTTCTTAAGCTCATCGAGCATTTTGAAAAATGTAGTTGAGACTACAAAAATGGATTAAATTGCGGCTAAATTTCTATCCTAAATCTTTACGGTTTAACAAAAGGAGGTTTTCTTGAAACATTTATTGCCTAGTATCCCCCCCAATTTCCAATTGGAGAATCAACCTCATCCTTGTTCTCCTCAATCCCTAGCCATGGAAAACGTATTGAATCAAGGAATACTTCTTGGCAAAATCGCAACCGCAGCTGTGCCGATATTGACCATTTTGTTAGTGGTTCAACCTGCAAAGGCTTGGGAAACAAGCGCGACCCTAGAGGAATTTGAAACCTCTGATCCCTCTGTTCCCAAACTAACAATAGACTCTCCAGTAACCCACCAAATTCAGGAAGGAGATACATTGTGGGAACTCTCTCGGCGATATGACATTTCTCCTCAAAAAATTGCGACCTATAATGACATTAGTCTCGAAACCGTTCTACAAGTCGGGGAAACCTTAGAAATCCCCACTAATCAGCTGAGCAATCAAGAAAAACCTCAACTTGTTGACCAACAGTCATCCGCAGACTCTGTCGTCTTACGGCAGAGTACGGAAGACTTATCACTAGGAGGAGTGGGAGGAGCGGCTCCCTCAGATGATTTAATGATTGTTCAAACACTCAACGACAATGAAACTGTCACCGCAGTTCCCCATCTCATTGCTCAAGACTTAGCCGCTTCCAGCATTCCTTCAGAAAAATCTCAAGCGCCGGTTCAAGACTTTTTAGCCGATGTCAAAGAGTTACAGTCTCAATATCAACAAAAACATTTAGAATTGGATCGCTTTGAGCCGCAAGACAAAACCACGGACTTTTCTCCAGCAGACTCAAGCAGTGGGTCGCTAGAAATTGATCCAGAATCCTTAGCCTCTGCTCCCATTAAAATTGAATTTTATAATCGCTTCTTAAATCCTCCCATTGGCGAAACTGTTAGCCCAGAATTACCCCCCTTATCTTCTCCCGAACAGTATCTTCCAAAACCGGGACAGCAATTTAATGGTTATATTTGGCCAGCAGAAGGGGTTTTCACTTCAGGATATGGTCGGCGTTGGGGAAGAATGCACCGTGGCATTGATATTGCCGGTCCCATTGGAACGCCCATTTTAGCCGCAGCTCCTGGGGAAGTCATTTTTGCAGGCTGGAATAACGGTGGCTTTGGTAAGTTGGTCAAACTCAAACACCCTGATGAGAGTATCACCCTTTATGCCCATAATAATCGCATTTTGGTACAGAAAGGGCAAGACGTAGAGCAAGGAGAACCAATCGCCGAAATGGGAAACACTGGGCGTAGCACCGGTCCCCACCTCCATTTTGAGCTTCATCCCCGTGAGCAAGGAGCAGTGAATCCTTTAGCCCATCTTCCTTCGGGAACTCAGGTACGGAATGGACAAAAAATTACAGACAAAATGAATAGTAAGCATACCAGTCGCCGTTAGTTACCTTTAAGGAATCGTTAGCCCAAGGGGTAACCCCCCTTTTTGGATATTTATGTCCTCATTACCATTAATCACTTCAATTTATACCGATGGCGCTTGTACTGGAAATCCTGGACCGGGAGGTTGGGGGGTTGTCCTTTATTTTCAAGATCGTTCCGTTTATGAAATGGGGGGTGCAGAAGCCGCAACTACCAATAATCGGATGGAAATGCAAGCTGCGATCGCTGCGCTAAAACTATTTCAAACTAGTAAACAATCACAACCGATTACCCTTTACACCGATAGTCAATATTTGATTAAAGGGCTTACCGAGTGGTTAAAAGGTTGGAAAAAGAAAGGCTGGAAAACGGCCTCCGGAAAAAAAGTCCTCAATCAAGACCTTTGGGAAATTTTAGACGAACTTAATGATCCCCTGATCAGTTGGCAGTATGTTCGCGCCCACAAAGGAAACGTTGGGAATGAACGGTGTGATACAATTGCACGGTCTTTTGCCCATGGGGATCAAATTGATCTTAAAAAAACCGTAGATTTTTCCCGCTTAGATAACTCCGATACCGTAATTGATATTAACAAAACGATACAATCAGAAACGCCCCAATCAATAGCCACTGAGGAGACATCAAATATGGAAGAACTTGAGGAGCGTTTACAAGAGGATTCTCGCCTTGGTCAAGGAAATCGCATCGAAGGATTAAGGCATCTCATTGAATCCCTGCGAATTGCCGATGAAATTGCCGAAAAAGGCTATTTGATCAGTAGTTCTGAACTCGCAGATTTAATGAATGTTAACGCCAGTGCTGTTACCAGTCGCGGCAATCACTGGTCTTGGCGGAATTGGGTCGTTTCTAGGGTAAGACGGGAAGGGAATCAAATTCTTTGGCAATTGGAACGAGCAGAAGGTTAGTTTAGTAAACTCGTCCTCGCCATTGTTTGGGACGTTTGCTCGCCGATAAAACAATCCGTAACACGGCTAACCCATCCGCAAGCGGAGATAACCAAAATAGCCAAGAATAGGGAGTATTAGCGCGATCGTAAGAGGGGGCAACTGCTAATAATAACCCGAAGCGTGTTACTAACAGTCCGCCATTAAGAGTTCCTAATCCCCATAAAACCCCACTACTCTCTCCAGCCAACATCGCAAAGAGGCAACTGCCAACAATCGGAAGCGGTAAAGCCTGCAAAAATAGCAGCAGCCATAATTCAAGTAGCAACAGGCTAGGAGTGGAGGCATCTTTTAAGTCAAGAGAACGTCCCCATTCCTGCCAAGTTTCTTTCATTCCCTCATACATTCTCACTTTAATCACTTTCGCCCCATCCAAAAAGCCCACAGAATAACCCTGATTCGCCGCATAACGAGCTAGGGTCACATCATCACAAAAAGAAGAGCGGGCAGCACTATAACCGCCAATTGAGGTTAATACCTCGCGACGGGCAAAGAAACATTGTCCATTTGCCATGACTCGCTCTGGGGGATCGGGTTTCACGCCAGCCACATCAAAGCGATAGAGTAGCGTCATCAAGAGGGCTGGCTGTAACCACCATTCTCCTGCTGATTTCAGCATAAACTGTGGCGACAGCGAAAGCAGATCATAGCCTTGGGATTGAGCCGTCTCAATTAGGGCTGGTACTAGCCCGGGTTGCGGTTGCGTATCCGCATCAATTCCTAAAATCCATTCACTTTTTGGAGAACTCGCGCTTAAGCCATTGTGTAACGCCCAAGGGCGACCTACCCAGTCTGGGGGTAAAGGATCATCTGTTAGGAGATGGAATCGTGGATCATTGTGTTGCGCTGTTTTTACTAGATCGGGAGTGGCATCAGTAGAATGACTATCCACCACTAGAATTTCCCGAACCTCATAACTTTGTTGCGCTAACCCCTTTAAGCAAGGAGAAATGCGCTCGGCTTCATTCAGCGTCGGCACAATCACACTGACTGTTCCTAATTGTTCTGGCGTTGCTACTTGACCAGAAAGGGGAGGAAACCGTCTTGCTCCCTTCAGAATGCGGGAAAAGAAAATTAAAGCTGCAGGAACTTGTAGCAGTAATAACAAGAATGCTAATACTGCTAGGGAAAATTGAATATTGTCGGTCATTCCTCCTCCAAAATTTTAAGGATACC
>CAZTXK010000127.1:0-7078 GCA_964617275.1 uncultured Dactylococcopsis sp.
AACCCCGAGAATGAAACAGCCCTGGCCTTTGAAAGGGGGGCTTAAGGGAGCGGTGGTAGCGCTAATTCTTAGAAACGCCATATTAATTCTCAGAATCGCTATCTCCTGATTGCACCCGCGACTCAGCTTTTGCCATCACTTCTTCTTTATTTTCCAAAATTTGACCGGGATAATGTTCTAATTCCTTGGTGGAAAGGGCAATTCTGCCTTGATGTTCATCCACATCCACAATCATCACTTTAATGGTTTCTCCTGTGGCAAAAACGGATTCTAGAGATTCCACTCTTTTTTGACTGACTTGTTTAATATGCAGTAATCCGGTTACGCCAGGGCCAACTTCCACAAAAGCCCCATAAGGCTTGAGGTTAACAATTTTGCCTTCGACTAAGCGACCCGCAATAATATCTCCCATTGCGTCAGCTTTGGCAGCTTCCCGTTGGGATAAGACGAGGCGGTTATCGTCAGGATTAACTTCAATAAGGAGTCCAGTTACATTTTGACCAATTAAATCGTCTAAATTGTCTGAGGCGAGAAGATGCGATCGCGGCATGAAAGCCCTTAATCCCATAACTTCGCCTTTAACGCCACCCTTATTGGTTCCGGTAATTTCCATTTCTACTGGTGTGCGATCAGCCTCGTAAGTTTGTAAGGTTTCCCAAACTTGTTGTCGCTGTAATTCTCTTCGTGAGAGGGTTACTTGCCCATCGGCATCTTGTTCCCGAATCACTAAAAATTCCACTTCTTCATCGAAAGGTATTACCTCCTCAAAATTACGAACCGAGGCTAAAGCGGCTTCTGCAAGCGGAAGGAGTCCGGGAGATTTGCCCCCGATATCAATGTAAGCAACATTATTATCGTAATTGACAGGTTTTCCTCGCACGACTTGACCTTTCTGAAACTGGTAATCGTAATCAGCAAGGGCTTTTTCAAAATCGTCTTGAGAGAAAGGAACGTTAGCTTGAGATTCAGGAGATGGATTAAAATCAGAGGTCATTGTAAGTTTAAAAAGTCGTTGTAAAAAAAGTTGGGGGAAACAAGAGAAATTTGATTCAGGTTCCCCCCGAAAGTATCGGAAGTTATTTCAAAATTTCTTGAAACAATCCTTTCACTCTTTCCCAGGCATCTTGGGCAGCACTGGGTTGATAACTCGCCCGTTGGTCACAGAAGAAACCGTGATCGGCTCCATCATAACGAAAGATGCGATGGGGAATATTATGTTTCTTCAATTCTGCTTCAATTTGATCCACTTGATCCAGTGGAATTAAGGGATCTGCTGTGCCGAAAAAGGCATAAATTGTCCCCTGAATGTCTTTGGTGCGGGTAATGGTCGGTTCTCCCCCGCCAGGGGTTTGAGTGGCAATGCCAGCCCCATAAAAGGATGCTGTGGCTTGGATATCAGGGAGAGTCGCAGCTAAATAAGCAACGTGACCGCCAAAACAGAAGCCAATACAGCCAAAACCGTTCCCTTGACAATTGGGAAGGGCTTTTAAGTAGTTAATTGCGGTTTGAATGTCGTTTAGCAGTTCGCTGGCTTTGGTTTGTTCTTTGTATTTTCTGCCTTCTTCTAATTCTTCGGCGGTATAACCCACAGCAAACCCGGGGGCTTGTCGTTGATAGATAGCGGGCGCGATCGCGATATACCCTTCTTGGGCAATGCGTCTTGTCACATCTTTAATATGGTCATTTACGCCAAAGACTTCCTGAATCACAATCACCCCAGGATAAGTTCCCGAAGTGCTAGGTTGAGCGAGATAAGCGTCAACTTGGACATCTCCCGCATCAAGTTTAATATTGTCTATTTTTAGATCAGAAGCAGTCATTTTTATTATTGTTTCGAGCCGTCCTTGCTCTTGAATTTTAATTTAATTTTGCGCTTTGAGAACTCCATCTTCTAAATAAGTAATTTGATCCGCAACATCTCTAATTCTAGGATCATGAGTGACAATTAAAACAGTAGCATTATTTTCTTTGGCTAAACGGCGCAATAATTCCGTGACGCGATGTCCACTGGTGGAGTCGAGAGCAGCTGTGGGTTCATCAGCCATAATTAAGGGGGGATCCCCTGCTAAAGCTCTTGCAATCGCGACTCGTTGCTTTTGTCCCCCTGATAAATCTTTGGGTTTTTGATTGGCATATAACTCTAACCCCACTTGTTCTAAAAGCATTTGCGCTTCATAACGAGCTTTTTCTCCTTTAATCCCTTTCACATTGAGGATAATTTCAATATTTTCAGCTGCGGTGAGGGCGGGAAACAGATTAAAATTTTGGAAAATAAACCCGATATGTTGGCGACGAAAAGCGGTTCTTTTTTTTCGCGACAGTCGTGTAATTTCTTTCCCTAATAAATAAACTTGCCCCTGAGTGGGGGTTAATAAGCCAGCAAGAATCGAAAGAAAGGTGGTTTTCCCCGATCCTGATGGCCCCATTAACAGTTGAATACTCCCTTTGTTGGCTTCCCAGTCAATCCCTTTAATAATGGGAATTTCTTGTTTCCCCGACTGAAAAAACATAGTAATGTCTTCAGCGCAGATGGAGACATTGGAAGATCGCGTCGCTTCTGGATTAGATTTGGAGGGCTGCTGTGAGCTTTTAAATAACACAATACTTGGGAAGACTACGCTTTAAATACAATTGCGGGATCAACTCGGTTCACTTTTTGAATGGCAAAAATTGCTGAACCTATACACATGATAAGGGTCAGAATTAAAATCGCGATCGCGCTTTCGGGGGTAATCAATAACAAAGTCCCCTGATTTTGATTAATAATCGAAGCCAGTCCTAAACAGAGAATCATCCCTGGAATATAGCCTAAAATTGCCATCCAGATAGCTTGTTCAATAATGACTCGATAAATCATCCCCGCAGAAGCTCCCATTGCTTTCAGTGTCCCAAATTCCTTAAGATGATCGGATACAGAAGAATATAAAATTTGACTAACCACAACAATCCCCACAATCACCCCGACTACAGCTCCTAAACCTAAAATAAAACCAATACCGGTTCGCTGTTGCCAATAATTTTGCGTGATTTGGGTTAATTCTTCCTGAGTGTAAGCTGTGACATTCCTTAATTGCGTTTCTAATTTTTGTTTTAAAGCAGATATGTCTTCTCCAGACGCTGCTCTAATAAGAATAAAGGTCACCGCATCAGAGGCAACTAAATTCCGCGGTGCTTGTTCGGGATCAATCTCTCGTGGTGTCTCCTGAGAGCGAAAGACATTGACGCATTCGAGTTGAGAGCCTTCTTGAGGCAACTGACAATTAACCTGTGAGGTTTGCCCTACTCGCAAATAGGCATTGGCATTTTTGAGAGACGTAAGAATAAAAGGGTTAGAAATCATAGAGGTATTATTTCGAGTCACCCCCACAACTTCTACGGGTAAAGAGTTCATCTTAATATCTTCTTGGGGAACTTGTAAGGTATTTTTATCAGTGGTATCAATCATGACGCTATAGGGCTGATTTAAATTAGATAGGCTACCCTCTACCACGGTTTGCGGTCGATAAAGTCCCCCATTGGGATTAAAACCGATGACTCTTACTCGGACAATTTCGCCATCTTTGGGAAACCATTGCGCCCCAGAAAAAATCAATCCTTCTGCTTGTTGGACTCCTGAGACTTCCCGCGCTTTGATTAGTTCGGAAACGGGAATGGGAAGGGTTAGCTCTAACTGCACTAAGGCATCAGAAGTGACCCAGAGATCGGCGGTGGAGTTATGAATTAAATTAACAGTCGATAAACTAAATCCACTGAAAATCCCCGTTTGTATCGTCACTAAGGTCACAGCAAATAAAATTCCTGCTTGCGCTACTAAAAAACGAGGGATATCTTCGAGTAAGTTTTTACGAGCAAGGGAAACCATAATGTGAGCACTTCAAGCCTTTAGCCAGTCTAAGATATCTTTCAAGGTTAACTCAATGGAAGAAGCAAATGTGGGAACCGGTAAAACTAGATCAAGATTGGTCATTGCCTCAATAGACTTATTGCGATCATAGATAAAAAGACAAGGCTCATTGATATCCAATAACCAACCCATTTCTGTGCCATAATCCAGACAATGTAAAAGATTACGAATCACTTTCGTCTGACTTTGATTGGGAGATAAAATTTCGATAACCCAATCTGGCGCAAGATCAAAGCGATTGGCAACTTGTCCATCGTTATCTCTGGGAACGCGCGAATCGCGGAAAATTGCAATATCTGGTACTAGGGAACGTTCCCCAAAGGTACATCGTAATTCTGGAAAGGCTTGAGCCGTTTTCTCGCTCCGAAAGGTCGTCATCAGGAAAAAACTTAATTCTCGCTGTAAAAGACTATGTTTCCCTTGGGGCATCGGTTTCGGGATTACGGTTCCGTCAATATATTCGCTAGCTGGTTTAGTTTCGGGAAGTTCTAAAAATTCTGCTAGGGTTAATGTTCTCTCAGGTGTCTGTACCATGGGAAGCTCCTAATCGCTAATTCCAATCTTGTAAATGACGACTCCTCAGGCGTTAAACTTGATGGAGAATCACAATTGTAGCCGTTGATCAACGGTTTATCGGGATAGAACAACGAATTATGACAAAACGAAAACAACCGCGTCGGGTGGCGCGTGAATTAGCACTCTTAAGTCAAGGTCAAATGGGGAAAGACCCCGATAAAATTTCCCAAGAAGAGTTACATAATATTGTACTGGCGGCGGTGCGAAGTCTGACTCATGAAGTGGAAGAAACCATTGAAAATGCCACTCAAGAATTAACCCGAGGGCGCGATCGTCTCCTCACTAGCGAAACTCGGGCGACAACCATGAATAGTGCGAGAACGATGGTTTCTGATGCGGTAGAACTTACCCAAACTGCCATTAATCGCTTAGGGTATGCCCTAGAGTTACCGGAGTTTCTTTATATTGCCAGTCAAGAAGAAGTGCGAAACTATACGATAGAGTTGTTAACAACGATTGTAGAGCGACGAGAGAAAATTGATAATCTCATTCGAGAGTCTTTAGTGGATTGGAATTTTGATCGGCTTCCTCGGGTCGATCGCGCTTTGTTACGCATTGCTGTGGCGGAAATGGCGTTTTTAGAAGCACCCGTGCAAATTGCGATTAATGAAGCGGTGGAATTGGGAAAACGGTATTCTGATGAGGAAGGATATCGTTTTATTAATGGGGTTCTTCGTCGCGTTAGTAAAAAATTATAACCAGTAATCAGTGAGCAGTTACCAGTTACCAGTTACCAGTGAGCAGTGACCAGTTACCAAATAACGAATAACGAATAACAAATAACGAATAACAAATAACGACTATGGTTTTTAATTGGTTTCGTCGTCAATTTAACGATCAACAAAAATCTCAATCTGAGGCTTCTCCAGAAGTAGAAGAAACGGAAGAAGCGGCGGCTGTAGAAGAAGAGGAGGAAACAGCTAGTGATCCCACTCCTGTAGAACCGAAAGAGGAGGAGACAGCTAGTGATCCCGCTCCGGCGGCAACGCCAGCTTGGATGCAACAGTCTGGGGGATTAGATAAATTAAAGGAAAGCGCGATCGATGATACCCCAGAACCCGAACCGGTTGCTGAAGCCCCCACCAGTGAAGAAACAGCAACCTCTGAGGATGAGGAAACCACTTGGTCAGCGCAAGTTTTAGCCAATCAAGGGCGAGCTCCCGAAGAGATTTCTGAGGAAGAAATTAGTTGGCTCAAACAGTTACGGAGAGGCTTAGGAAAAACCCGCCGCAACTTCTTTAATCAGTTAAAAGCAGCGGTGGGGAAAGGGCCCCTCAATGAAGATGCCGTAATGGAAATTGAGGCGTTATTACTGCAAGCCGATGTGGGAATTGAAGCCACTGATTATATTATTGAAACCTTACAGGCGAAGATGCGAGAAGAAGCGTTACCTCTAGAAAGCGCGATCGCGTATCTTAAAGAAATTGTCCGCGAAATTTTAGAACGCCCGTTTCAAGATCAAAATACGCCTGTTACCTTTGCCCCAGAAAAAGACAAACTCAACATCTGGCTCATTACAGGGGTGAATGGTGGAGGAAAAACCACCACTATCGGGAAACTTGCCCATCTCGGTCAAAAATCTGACTATAGTTGTCTCATCGCCGCTGCCGATACCTTTCGCGCCGCTGCGGTAGAACAAGTGAAGGCGTGGGGCGATCGCGCGAACACGGAAGTTATCGCCAATCCAGGGAAAAACACTGATCCAGCTGCTGTGGTTTATGATGCTATTAGCAAAGCTCAAAGTAAGGGAACAGAGCTTTTATTAGTCGATACCGCCGGGCGATTACAAAACAAGAAAAACCTCATGGAAGAACTGGGCAAAATCCGTAAAGTGATTGATAAAAAAGCCCCAGACGCAAAAATTGAATCGCTTCTTGTCATTGATGCCAGTTTAGGGCAAAATGGACTGCGACAAGCGGAAGCCTTTACAGAAGTGGCTCGTCTCAGTGGCGTTGTTTTAACCAAACTCGATGGAAGTTCTAAAGGCGGGGTTGCCCTTGCTATTTCCAAA
This sequence comes from uncultured Dactylococcopsis sp., assembly GCA_964617275.1. Lineage (GTDB taxonomy): Bacteria > Cyanobacteriota > Cyanobacteriia > Cyanobacteriales > Rubidibacteraceae > Halothece. The sequence goes on from CAZTXK010000127.1 coordinate 6,492, forward strand.
CAATTGAACCTTCCCATCCGCTTTGTCGGTGCTGGAGAAGGAATTGAGGATTTACGCCCGTTTTCTAGTTATGAATTCGCAGAGGCGTTGTTAAGTGAATGAGGAAAAAGACCATTTTCACTCCCCCAAATCCCCCCAACCCCCCTTTGTAAGGGGGACTTAAGTAATCGGTGTGTCGCGCTAATTGATCGAAATGGCATGAACTACCAGCGCTGACGATGAGCAAGTTTAGAAAGTAATCCAAACGCGATCGCGCTGAAAAAAGAAAGATAGATAATTCCGCCGGGAATAAAGGTTAAAATGCCAAAGCCTCGGAGAAGATAAAGCGCGATCGTCAAAATAATCAAACCCACCGTGAAACCAGAAAACAAGTTAGCGTAATTAGTCATTAGTCATTGGTAGGGGCGAACGGCCGTTCGCCCGTACTCATCATTAGTCATTGGTTATTCGTTATTGGTTATTTGTTATTCGTTATTCGTTCACTGGTTTACAAGGGACGGAGGACTAACAACACTGTAACAATAGTTTTCTCCAATTGGTCTAAGTTAAGCTATGACTAGAACACTGATAGCGAAGAGAGGAGTTCC
>CAZTXK010000128.1:0-7057 GCA_964617275.1 uncultured Dactylococcopsis sp.
ATTTGGTAGTGTAAAAATACTTCTTGCTCAATATTTTCTACAGAGAGTAGCTTTAATTTTTGTGCATTTTCTAAACTTAAGCCGCTACCTTCAATGGGATTAGGAGCATTTTTTCCGCCTAATAGAATTGGACAAACCGTTAACCATAATTCGTCAAGAAGTTGCCTTTCAAAAAGATCAGCGATGAGTTCGCCACCCCCTAAGACGGCTAAGTGTTCGATTCCTTTATCTTTGAGGGCTTTTAGGGCTTCTTGCCAATCAATTTCCCCTTCTGAGCTTTCAGGAGTCATCATTTCATCAAACATCTGTTGGGGATGATTTTGCCAAGAAGTTGCTCCTTTTTCTGTGGTTAGTAACCAACGGGGAATTTTTTGTTGAAAAAAGCGAATATCGGAAGGGATAATCCCCGATCGCGTACAAACAATTTGTATCGGTTGATCGGGCTTTTGTTTTTCTCGACGACGGGAAATTAAGTCGGAATTGCGAATAGACATAGCACTTCCGTGAGCGCGTAAGGTTCCAGCACCGAATAAAACGGCATCAGCAATTCCAACTTGTCTTTCGAGATGAGCGCGATCAATCGCGGAAGAAAATCCTGGAGCCGATCGCGCTGCGTCTGCAATTTTGCCATCAGCACTCATGGCGAGAACGACTGTGGTGTGAGGACGATTCATGGTTAAGTTAACTGTTGATAAGCTGCTTGGGCTGCCGCTTGTTGAGCTGCCTTTTTAGAGCGCCCTTTTCCCTGACTTAAAAAGTGATCTTTGAGCCAAACATAAGCGGTAAACCGTTCAGGATCATCATAACCTTGTCCCGTCTCTTCCACTTGATACTGTGGCAAAACTTTATAATGAGCTTGTGTCCACTCTTGGAGAGCATCTTTATAATTTTGACGGGCGGGATCTTGTCGAATTTGATCCGCTTTTTCTTTTAAGATGGGATCTAACCAAGGACGAACCAAGCTCATCCCATGGGTGCTGAGATATAAAGCCCCTAACACCGCCTCAAAAGTATCAGCCAAGCGCGATCGCGCTCCCGCCTTATTTTTGGCAGCACTACCCGCCATCAAGAGAAATTGATCCATCCCGTAACTTTCGGCAAACTCTGCCAGCACGCGATCGCTGACTAAAATTGAGCGAATCGCCGCAAAGTCTCCCACCGGAGCTTCGGGATAGGTTTCTAAAAGTAATTCTGACGCTGCCAGCCGAACAACAGCATCTCCAACAAACTCTAATTGTTGGTAATTTGCCAAACTAGACGCACTGGGATGAGTCAAAGCCAAATCCAACTGTTTCCAATCAACGGCAGTGGTGTCGGTTAATCCTAAACGCTCCACTAATTTTGTTAACTCCCGAGTGCGACGGGATCCCCCTGATCGTTTTCCCGAACGCGGTTGTTGGGTTTCGATCGCTAATCCGGAAGAGCTTTCTCCCCTCATTTTTTTCTATCACACTTGTTTAATAACGGTTGGTTTTCAGCAAATTTTCCCATCAAACGGGATGAATAGAAAGAGAGTTGGACATAAGCCGGGTTCTGTTCTCAAGCACACAGGCTTGAGGGTAGTTATCTATCTGGGACTCCTGTTACCAGAAGCCTCAAGCGGTACTCCCAAAACGGAAACCGGGAAAAGACCAACCTTGGTTTCCCTCGACCTTGCTTCCGACTGGGGTTTACCGAGCCAGTACCTCTCGATACTGCTGGTGCGCTCTTACCGCACCTTTGCACCCTTACCAAAGAGGGTTAAGCCCCCTTGGCGGTATGTTTCTGTGGCACTTTCCTCACGGTCACCCGCACTGGGCGTTACCCAGCAGTCTGGTCTTTGGAAGCCCGGACTTTCCTCAAATTCCTTAGATAGGAATCTGCAACTACCTCGCCAACTCTCTTTCCATCCCCTAGTGTAACCGTCACGTCGCCCTTCCTCCAATCTTCACAAGGAGGAATTTTCACACCTTTATCCGGCAACCGCAGAAGGCTGAGAGGATTCCACATTAGTTCCCAATTGTTCTAAAAAGGCGTTTAACCACTTCGGATGCGCTGGCCACGCTGGCGCAGTCACTAAGTTGCCATCAACAATTGCTTCATCAGTGGGAATGGAAACATATTGTCCGCCCGCCTGAGTCACATCAGGGCCACAAGCAGGATAGGCGGTGCAACGTTTTCCATTGAGAACGTCCGCTGCGGATAAGACTAACAGTCCATGACAGAGGGAGGCAATGGGCTTATTCGTTTCTGCAAAATGACGGGTAATGTCTAAAACTCTCTCATTAAGGCGAATATACTCTGGGGCGCGTCCGCCAGGAATTACTAAGGCATCATAGTCACTGGGGTTAATTTCATCAAAGCTAGCATTAAGGGCAAAGTTATGTCCCGGCTTTTCGGAGTAAGTTTGATCCCCTTCAAAGTCGTGAATCGCGGTTTTAATGGTCTCTCCAGCTTTTTTATCGGGGCAAATGGCATGAACCGTATGACCGACGGTTTGTAGGGTTTGGAAGGGAACCATAATTTCATAATCTTCCCCAAAATCTCCAACAATCATTAAGATGTTTTTGCTACTCATAATTTTGCTCCTTCTTACTTGCCCTTGCCCATATCATGCCATTTTTCAGTTATTACTTCAATTTGTCATTCATCAAAATATTGCGTTCAGAATAACCTGATTTTTGACTAGAACTTGTTTCTAAGGGTAAGATTTGCCACTCTTGAGCTAAGGCTTGTAGTAAGTCATTTTGCTGTTGCCGAAATTCATTAAGACTCCCGTATTGATTCATAATGACAAAATACACTGAGCCATGAGTTTCTGTGGGAATAACACCGGCTAAGGTACTAACTCGGGCAAGACTGCCAGTTTTGACAGGGATGCCTTTAGGGAGAGCGCGATCGCGCACTGTTCCCCTATTTTCTCCCGTTACAGGAAACAGATCAGCCAAGGTTTTTTCTTTCTCTGCCATCCGCTCCTCTAAATGACGTAACATTGTCACCACAGCCCGAGGAGACATCTGATTTTCGATCCCTAATCCAGAGGCATTAATCAGTTGGATTTCTTCTGAGGGAAGAGCAATCACTTCTAAAACCATCTCTCGAACTCCCTCACCACCGCCGAGAGGTTTGGCAATCAACTCCGACATCGCATTATTACTATAAATATTCATTTGTCTCAAAATCTCTGCTAACGGCAAAGAGTTGCGACGGAGTAAAATGTCTGTAGTCTCAGTTGATTCTTGTACTACAGTGTTCCCCATAATTTCTAGTTGTGGGCGCGGTGTTTCTTCAGGCATTTTTTCATATTGCCGTTCAATGGAATATGACCAAGATTGAGAAGTAAACGCCTGTTGCAGAAAATCGGCGGCGGTGGGAATATTGTCTTCATAATTCATAAAGAAATCTCCCGTGACAATTAAATCCCCTGTTACTTCCTCAATGCCCAACTCATTGAGAGCATTTCCCAGCGCGATCGCGTCTTCCCAGACAAAAAAGGGATCACCGCCCCCCTCAATAATTAAATCTCCTTCCAATCTTCCCTCTCGAATCTCCCCCCGTTTTTTCACCACAGTTTCAAAGCGATGTTCCACCCCATAACTTTCTACTGCTGCCACAGTGGTGGCAATTTTGGTCAGAGATGCACTCGCATGAGGAATTTCTGGGCGCTTTTGGGCAAATGTCCACCAGTCGGAAACCAATAATACGCCTTGCGAAGAGGAAAGGCTCTCTAAATAATCTTCAGTATGGCGCTTAATTTCCGCTTCTGGGGAATGAGGAAGGGCAAATAGGGGTAACTCCTCCCAATTTAAGGGTTGGGCGGGGGTGAGGGGTTCTCCAGCCGAAAAAAAGCCTGCAACAATTAAACCAATGAGATTAAACATCAAAAAATACGACTGGTCAGTTGACGCAATAACCTGTAATCTATCTTAAGGACACACTGTAGCTTGTTTTTAGCTTAAAATTTAACTGTTTAGACTTAAAATTTACCCACAGGGGTTTGTAACCAAGCCTTAACACATAGTTTAAGATTTATTTAGATTTATGGGATCGAATCGCGCAAAAATTGCTGTTGACGCTATGGGAGGCGATCACGCTCCCGGCGAAATTATTACTGGGGCTATCCGAGCCACGGAAGAACTAGAGGTGGATGTGCTTTTAGTTGGTGATCCAGAACAAATTAACCCTCATCTGGAACGCTTTGGCCCTAGCAGCCAGGCTCATATAGAGGTTGTCCCCTCTGAGGGGGTAATTGAAATGACGGAAGAGCCCATGGTGGGGTTAAAACGAAAACGTAAAGCCTCGATTAATGTTGCTATGGATATGGTGAAAGCCGAACGCGCCGAAGCCGTGGTTTCTGCTGGACATTCCGGTGCAGGAATGGCGGCAGCTCTGTTGCGCTTAGGACGCTTAAAAGGCATTGATCGTCCGGCTATTGGCGCAATTTTTCCCACCCAAATTCCCAACAAGCCCGTAATTATCTTGGATGTTGGGGCAATGGTCGATTGTCGCGCCAAGCATTTAGAACAATTTGGTTTAATGGGAACGGTTTATAGTAAATATGTTCTTGGGAATAGCGATCCCAAAGTGGGATTATTGAATATCGGAGAAGAATCCTCGAAAGGAAATGAAGCCGCGATTCGAGCCTATCAGTTATTAGAAGCCAATGCTCAAATTCCTTTTGTGGGGAATGCAGAAGGGCGAGATGTCCTATCCGGCAATTTTGATGTCATTGTTTGCGATGGTTTTGTGGGCAATGTGGTTCTGAAGTTTGCCGAAGCGGTGGGAGAAGTCTTACTCGATATCCTCAAAGAAGAACTACCTCAAGGATTAAATGGGCAATTGGGAACGGCGCTGCTGAAACCGAACCTGAAGCGAATTAAACAACGGGTGGATCATGCCGAACATGGCGGCGGCTTATTATTGGGAGTCGATGGTATCTGTATTATTAGTCATGGCAGTTCCCAAGCCCCTTCCGTTTATAATGCGATTCGTTTGGCAAAGGATGCAGTGGATGAGCAGGTGCTGAGTCATTTGCGTTCCTATACCGCAGGCTCAAAAGATATTCCGGCGGATTCGGCCGTGAGTAGTCAACCGCCACAAAATTAAAGGAGGAAAAACTTGTATTCAGCAGGAATGGCGATTACAGGCACGGGTTCGGCCGCCCCGTCAGTTAAGCTCACGAATCAGGATTTGAGCAAGATGGTAGAAACTTCGGATGAGTGGATTACCACTCGGACGGGGATTAAGGAGCGTTCGGTGGCAACTCCTGAAGAATCGGTGGTTAGTTTAGGCACTCAAGCGGCGCTTAAGGCTTTGGAGATGGCACAAGTCGATCCTCAAGAGATTGATTTGGTCATTTTAGCGACTTCCACGCCTGATGATTTGTTTGGGAGTGCAGTCAGTATTCAAACCGCTGTGGGGGCAACTCAGGCGGTAGGGTTTGATTTAACGGCGGCGTGTTCGGGATTTGTGTTTGGTTTAGTCAATGCCACGCAGTTTATTCGCACTGGGGCTTATCGCAAGGTGTTACTGGTGGGGGCGGATTTATTGTCCCGTTGGGTGGATTGGTCGGATCGCAGCACTTGTATTTTATTTGGGGATGGTGCAGGCGCAGTGGTCATTGAGGCGACAACATCAGATCATGATGGCTTGTTAGGGTTTGAGTTGTGCAGTGATGCGCAATTAAGCCATACTCTGAATTTGGCTCATCAAGGAGAAGCAAAAACCCTAGTTGATCAAACCCAAGTTAGTCTGGGAAGTTATCAGCCGATTGTGATGAAGGGGAGAGAGGTTTATCGCTTTGCGGTGGAGAAAGTGCCGGAGGTGATTTCTAAGGCTCTATTTCGGGCGGAATTAACCTCTGAGGATATTGATTGGTTGTTACTGCATCAGGCAAATCAACGGATTATGGATGCGGTGGCGCAACGGTTAAATCTGCCGCGCGATCGCGTGATTAGTAATTTAGCCAGTTATGGCAATACTTCCGCTGCTTCGATTCCCTTAGCTCTAGATGAAGCCATGCGAGAGGGAAAACTCCATGCTGACGATATTATTGCCATGTCAGGATTTGGGGCGGGGTTAACTTGGGGAGCCGCGATCGTACAATGGCAAATTAATGAGAACGTAATTATAGAAGAAGATCAAAAATGAGTAAACTTGCCTTTGTTTTTCCCGGACAAGGTTCACAAACTGTCGGAATGGAAACCGATTTAGCCGAGAGCGCGATCGGTCAAGAAAGATTTAAGCAAGCAACGGAAATTCTAGGCTGGTCAGTGTTAGACACTTGTCGCCAAGATGAAGAAAATCTGTCTCGTACCCTCTATACCCAACCCTGTCTCTATGTGGTGGAATCTATCCTCACTGACATTTTGATTGACGAAGGCGGCTATCTTCCTCAATATGTCGCCGGTCATAGTTTAGGGGAATACAGTGCTTTATATGCGGCGCGTGTGTTTAGTTTTGATGCTGGCTTAAGATTAGTGCAACAACGGGCTAAACTCATGGATACTGCTGCCGGTGGTAAAATGATTGCCCTGATGAAATTCGATCGCGCTCAACTTGAAGAAACCCTTGCTCGAACCAGCGATGCGGTGTTAGCCAATGATAATAGCTCCCAACAAGTTGTCATTTCAGGAACTCCCGAAGCAGTTGATTCGGTGGTAGCAGAAGTGAAGGCAAAAAGAGCGGTTCCGCTAAAAGTCTCAGGGGCCTTCCATTCCCCACTGATGGAAGGGGTTGCCCAAGATTTTCAGCAACTCTTAGATGAAATTTCTTTTGGCGACGCATTAATCCCAGTTTTATCGAATGTTGATCCCATTCCTAGTACCGACGCAACAGAACTAAAATCCCGTTTAATGAAACAAATGACCAGCACAGTTCGCTGGCAAGAAACCCTAGTCCAACTCGCTGAGGAAGGAGTTTCGGAATTAGCAGAAGTCGGCCCGGGAAATGTTTTAACGGGACTGTGCAAGCGTACTTGTCCGAGTATGGCGTTAAAAAATATCGATCGCGCTGAAAATTGTCAGATTTAGTTATTAGTCATTAGTCATTGGTCATTAGTCATTAGTCATTGGTCATT
>CAZTXK010000129.1:0-6980 GCA_964617275.1 uncultured Dactylococcopsis sp.
ACTAATCTTTTTTTTCAAGAGTAACCGTCGGGGTTGTGGAAATAGCCAACTGATCAAACTGGTTTCAGCGCGACATATCTGATAACCGCATTGTTTATAAAGTTGTTGCGCTTGCCAGTTATTGTCTAAAACATGAAGGTAAGCTTCCGAAAAGCCCCACTTAGCAGTAATTTCCTCACAATTTTTTAATAAACTTCGGGCAATACCTTGGCGACGATAATTCGGACTAACCGCTAAATTAGAAATATAAGTGGATTGATATTCTTTGGAAATTAAACTTTCAGAACCACTGAGACCAAGTTCAACTGCACCAGAGATTTCTCCAGTGTTGGTAGTAGCAATGATGCAAGCATAGTGACTGTTTTGACTACGCAGACGGCTCCGAATATCTTCATAAATTCCTAACTTAAGAAAAGGATACATTAAGAAGCCTATTCCTTCACAGGTGTGAAAGCTACGGGTGATAACTTCTGAAACCTCGCCAATCTCTTCTACTTGAGCTTGGCGAATGGTGAAACAGGGAAAATGTGGCGGTGTGGAATAAGGGGTGGTAAATGAAGATGTGTAGGCGTTCACAACGAATTTCAGCTTATTGATTTAAGCAGTTTCTGAATAAGGATTTCTCCCGACCAATTACTTTTATAGCACAATTTAACCTAGGCGATCGCTGCGGCGATCCAGAATAACCCATCGACTAAGAGGGTACTCAAAATTGCCCCACTGAAAGCAAACCAAGGGAGTGTCTTTTTTTTCAGACTCCAAATTCCTAAAAAGAGAAGAATCCCGATAATCAATACAGCACAACTGATTCCCCAAGGGGTTTGCATTTGTACCAAAGCATCTTGAAAAATTGGCTTGTATAAAGCTGGATCCACTCGCATCAACTCTCGCCAATGAGACATTAATCCGGTGAGATAAAAGTAAATGTCAGTTAAGGCAGTTCCTAATAATGATCCTAAATAGAATAAATTTCCGATTTGCCCCCATCCTCTGGCGAGAGCAAAAAAGGCAAAAGGTAAACCAATGGCTTCAATTGGGAGGTGAATCACAGGTTCCCAACGAAACCAACCCCAATAGATTGATCCTGCAAGCCAACTCCAACTAAAACCAAGAATTAAATCTCCCCAAATCTGAGTTCGAGGATACTGAAAGAGGACAAGTGCCAAGACAACCCAGCCTAGGGTCAAAATTAGGCTCAGTAAAGGCAATTCCCTTACCATGGGAGCTTGGGCAAATACCGGAATAGAGACTAAAAAGCCTGATGTGCCAAAGAGCAACCAACCTTTTTGTTTGAGGAGAAACGCTCTCAGGTAAATCGGGAGACGTTCGCTCACTTGCGTAATTGATGGAGGAAACCAGGAACTTTTAAACAAGGGACTTTTATTAATTTTCTTAACTAATCTTTACTTATTTTAATATATCATAGATTCTTTAATACCCCCCCGGGGGATATAGATTATCTTAACATTCCCCAAGACTTTTTGAACTGTAGGCTGCCTCGTCTCTGTCTTCGTTACAGATGGGGCAGAAATGAGAATTTGTTACAATTGCAGACAGAAAGCTGGTATTGCCAGAATTATCGAAAGGAGTTGAGGTGTGGCGAAGTCGGCAAAGTCATTGATTATTGCTTCTCTAGAAGCCTACAGTGGGAAATCAGCGATTACTATTGGGGTTGCTCACCAACTCCAAGAAAAAGGGGTTAACCTTAGTTATAGTAAGCCGGTGGGAAACTATTTCCATCAAGAAAATGCCCAACCCGTAGAAGATGATGTACAGTTTATCGCAAAGGCTCTAGACTTATCACCACAGCAACTGGGAAATCCAATCGTGGGACTATCTTCGGGTAGCATTCAAGATATTCTCAAGGCAAAGCAGGCTCAGGATTATTCCCAGGTTCTAAAAGATTCTGTGGCACAATTTGATAGTGACTTACTCCTGTTAGAAGCTCCACCGAGTTATGGGGAAGGGAGTTTATTTAATCTTTCTACCGCACAAATGGCAACTACGCTCGATGCGCCGGTTTTACTGGTTGCTCGCTATCATTCTTTATTAGTAGTGGATCAAATTATGGCGGCGAAAAAGCAACTGGGAAATCAGTTATTGGGGATTGTGATCAATGATGTTCCCTCAGAGATGGAAACTGATGTCAATGATGAGGTAAAACCGTTTTTAGAAGCGCAGGGGATTCCTATATTCGGGATATTACCGCAAAGTTCTTTATTACATAGTGTTAGTGTTCGAGAATTAGCCAAAGAGTTAGAAGCAAAAGTCTTATGTCGGCGCGATCGGCTAGACTTGATGGTCGAAAAGTTAACCATTGGCGCAATGAATGTTAACTCCGCGCTTAAGTATTTTCGGAAGGGGAAAAATTTAGCAGTGGTAACAGGCGGCGATCGCAGCGATTTACAGTTAGCCGCCCTTGAAACTTCGGCTCATTGTTTGATTTTAACGGGTCATGTTCCGCCACAAGACTTTGTTTTATCCCGTGCCGAAACGTTAGAAATTCCCATTCTTGCAGTTGAATTTGATACCCTAACCACAGTAGAGATTGTTGAACGCACCTTTAAGCAGGTTCGGATTCAAGAACCGATCAAAGTCCAATTTATTCGCGACTTAATGGCGCAACACTTTGATATTGAACGCCTAGTTAATGAACTTAAGTTAAAACCAGCCCTAACGAATTAATAGCCATGCAAACTTTATCCAATCCACAAACAACACCTGAAGTTAATCCCGATTTAGATACCACCATTCATCGCCGTAAAACTCGCCCTGTGCCTGTTGGTAATGTCACCATTGGTGGGGGGCATCCTGTGGTTGTCCAATCCATGATTAATGAAGATACCCTCGATATTGAAGGCTGTGTCAGTGGTATCCGCCGTCTCCATGAAGAGGGAAGTGAAATTGTGCGCGTCACTGTCCCTAGCATGGCTCATGCTAAGGCTCTGGCGCAAATCAAAACCCGTCTGCAAGAAACTTATCAAGATGTCCCCCTAGTTGCCGATGTTCACCACAATGGCATGAAAATTGCCCTCGAAGTTGCCAAGCACGTAGATAAAGTGCGGGTTAACCCGGGGCTTTATGTGTTTGAAAAACCAAAATCCGATCGCGAAGAATATACCCAAGCTGAATTTGACCAAATTGGGGAAAAAATTCGGGAAACCTTAGAACCTTTAGTGGTTTCGTTGCGCGATCAAGGGAAAGCGATGCGAATTGGGGTCAATCATGGCTCTCTCGCGGAAAGAATGCTTTTCACCTATGGGGATACTCCCGAAGGCATGGTGGAATCAGCATTAGAATTTATTAAAATTTGTGAATCTTTAAATTTCTACAATCTGATTATTTCTCTCAAAGCCTCCCGAGTACCAGTAATGTTAGCCGCCTATCGCCTCATGGTAAAGCGCATGGATGAATTAGGAATGGATTATCCCCTTCACTTGGGAGTCACAGAAGCCGGTGATGGCGAATATGGGCGCATTAAATCAACGGCTGGCATTGCCACCCTCTTAGCAGAAGGTATTGGTGACACCATTCGGGTTTCTCTTACGGAAGCCCCGGAAAAAGAAATTCCCGTTTGCTATAGTATTCTCCAATCTCTAGGCTTACGGAAAACCATGGTAGAGTATGTGGCTTGTCCTTCTTGTGGTCGTACCCTCTTTAATTTAGAAGATGTGTTAGAAAAAGTCCGCGCGGCTACCAGTCATCTCAAAGGCTTAGATATTGCGGTTATGGGCTGTATTGTTAATGGCCCCGGGGAAATGGCTGATGCTGACTATGGCTACGTTGGCAAGCAAGCAGGGTATATTGCCCTCTATCGCGGACGAGAGGAAATTAAGCGCGTTCCTGAAGAAAGAGGGGTAGAAGAGTTAATTAATCTCATTAAAGAGGACGGACTTTGGGTTGATCCAGAATAACTCAATCAGAGTTTTGATTCTTTGATTGGATGGGGGTTGTATTCCGAAGCGGATTCCGTCTAACCGCGGCAATTGCCTGTTGAACTGCCATTTGAATCGCCCTTTGATAATTATCTTTGGCGATTTGGGTTTGATAGGCAATGCCTTCTTCACTGGAGGCGTATAAGGGGGAGAGTCGATTTAAGGCATAGGTGATAACATCGATTTTTTGTATATCCTTAGTAATGCGAGGGGGATAGGCTTTAAGCTGTCGGGTGGTTTCCTCGGCAACTAATGTTTCCATGACGTTAATTTTGACTCCTTCCTTTTCTTCGGAAGAAACATTTCCTGAAGGCGTTGCTACATACTGGGGTTGTCCTGAGGTAGGAGTGCTTAGGGTGCGAGAGGAAGACGATTGAAATTCGCTAATTTCTCCAGAATTTTCTCCTTGATCCTGCTGATTAATTAGTCTAGTGGACTGCTTATCACTAACGTTAGTTGTTGTTGGTTGAGATTTACGATAAGACTGCCATAAATCAGGAACTGACTTAAAAGAAATCAGTCCTTGGTTAAAGTAGCGTTTTAGCGTTCGCATGATACTAAGAACACTTTTTTCGTTTTCAATGGCGAGATCGCGCAGGGTTTTATCTTCTTTTTCAATGGTGCAAAGGTATTTCCCAAGGGAGTGTAAGTTTTTAGCTTCTAATTCTTCTTGATTGGCAACGACTCCTAAATTCGGGGAATAGTGAACAAACCCTGCGGTTACCCAACTTTGCCATAATTCAAGAATCTGTTTTCTCAGGTCTTCTACATTCAAATTCCAAGCTGGTAAAATCCATTCTTGGGAGCAAGGGGTTGCTTCTGGCTTTTTGAGCATTCTGATATCATGGGAATTTCGGGAAGAAACTTGAGCAAACCCCTGTACAATGTCAAACAGGACTTCTGTGGTTGTTCCGTTAACAATACTCTTAACCTGTTCGGGAGTAACATGGTTGTTCTGCATAAACATGGCAAGAGCAAAATAATCCCAGCATTCGTGGGGGGATGATAGTAAATTTTGGGTGGTCATTCCCTGAGGAACTGCCATTTGGCAGCCTGACATTTCCAGTTGTCGCAGCCAACGCCGAACTGGATGAGAACCGCCACTTGCCCAAATAATTGAGCCACCATTGAAATAAATCCGCCAAGAGGCAGTATGATTGATTTTGATATTTAATCGTCCTGTAAATTCCTGATAAGAATATTTACTTATCTTTCCGAACAGATGACGATGGTTTAAAGATTCCTTCTCACTCATTCTTACAGATTGCATGACTAATTGCTAAGGGAATATAACTAAGTATAAAACCATAATAACGAACTAACGGTGATTTATCTTGATCCATTTATGCTTGATTTTAGGGCAAGTTTAACCCCAATGAAAACATTTCTTCTATAACTAATCTCACCGAGGAGTTTTATGGTGTCTTCAGCGCAAAAGTTAAAAACAATTACCAAGTTAGCTTATGGTGCGGGTGATCTCGGTCCAGCAATGACCGCTAATGTGCTGGTGTTTTTCTTGATGTACTTTTTTACACAAGTAGCAGGGTTACCACCGGGATTAGCCGGAAGTATTCTGATGATCGGTCGCATTAGTGATGCCATTAATGATCCGCTTATTGGGATTTTCAGCGATCGCGCTAATACCGACTGGGGAAGACGACTCCCTTGGATGTATTTCGGAGCAATTCCTTTTGCCCTAATTTTCATTTTACTATGGTTGGTTCCTGAATTCAGCAGCGATGAAACCCTGAATAACTGGCTATTATTTGGCTACTACGTAGTAATTGGGATTTTATTCCATATTGCTTATACCATTGTTAATTTACCTTATATTGCCCTCACCCCAGAACTGACTCAAGATTATGATGAACGCACCAGTTTGAATAGTTTTCGCTTTGCGTTTTCTCTCGGGGGAAGTATTTTTGCTTTAGTATTAGCAGGAATTGCGGAGGCAACTTATACTGATGATCCTAGACAACAGTATTTAATGCTAGGAAGCGCGATCGCGCTTTTATCTGTATTTGCCCTGTTTTGGTGCAGTTTAAGTTTACAAGAAAGAGGAAAACGTCCCATTGCTTCTCCTTATCGCAAGAAACAGTTAACGTTTCTCTTTAGTTTTCTAACCGTTCTTTTCGGAACCTCTAGTGGGGTGGAATTTTTTGGGGAAGAGAACCTTCTCTGGGGAACAACGAGTTTCTTATTAGCGATTATGAGTGCCATGATTGCTATAAGTTTGTGGTTTCATCGTCGCCAATCCCCGTTTGCGGTTTCTAATGTTCCTTTACCTAAAACGCAAACCGATGAAATGTCATTTCAGGAAAAACTTAAAATTGTTTGGAACAATCGTCCCTTTTTATTTATTGTCGGAATTTATCTCTTTTCTTGGCTTGCGGTACAGTTAACCGCTTCCATTCTTCCCTACTTTGTTGTTAGTTGGATGGGGTTATCGGAACAAGAATTTATCCAAACTGCTTTAGCGGTTCAAGGAACGGCTTTAGTGATGTTATTTTTCTGGGTACAAGTGAGTAAACGGTTTGAGAAAAAAGTCGTTTATACCATGGGGATTGGTATTTGGATTATTGCTCAAATTGGGTTAATGTTATTACAACCCGGTCAAGTCATCTTAATGTATGGACTTGCTGTTTTAGCTGGAATGGGAGTTTCTGTAGCTTATCTTATTCCCTGGTCAATGCTTCCTGATGTTATTGAATTGGATGAATTGAGAACTGGCGAAAGGCGGGAAGGCATTTTCAGTGGATTTATGGTCTTACTGCAAAAAATGGGGCTAGGAGTGGGGTTATTTATTGTTGGTCAGGCGTTAGGATTAGCCGGATTTATTGAATCTGTTCCGGGAGAACCACCGCCACAGCAACCCGAAACTGCTTTAATTGCGATTCGTAGCGCGATCGGGGTGTTACCGATGTTAAGTTTGATTGCCGGGGTGGTTTTAGCCTATTTTTATCCCCTCAGCCGAGATGTCCATAAGCAGATTTGTCTCGATTTAGCAGAAAAGCAAAATCAGGAAAAAGGTTGATGGTTATTTGT
>CAZTXK010000130.1:0-1323 GCA_964617275.1 uncultured Dactylococcopsis sp.
AGTTGAGTCCCAAGTAAGAGTCCTCCTAAAATCAAGCTAAAAGTGAGTGGAATGGAAAAACGTAGAAATTTCATCTTGAAAAGCCTCCTTTAATCTTTATTAAATAAACGGTCTCCATAACCAATGGTAATGACAAATCGAGGGCTATCAATAAAATCACTGGTTATATCAGTAACTGATGGCGTAATGACAAGCGGAATATTAGCAAAAGGGGCGACAGAAGTCCCGATGGTTAAGGTTTGACCCGTGTAAGCCGCTAATAGAGAAACCGGTTCTGCTATTTGCAAGCCCACTGATCCGAAGACATTAATCGTATCATTGCCCTCAACTGTATCTTGAAACTCCCGAAATCGCCCTGACCCTAAGCCAGCAGTAACAACTAGGCGACTAAAGGCATCTGTGGGATCCTCAGTGAGATTAAAGACATTAGTCACAGTTCCATAATAACTGGTTTGACCATCTGCTCCCCCATATTGGATCAAATTCTCTACACCGACGGCAACAGAAGAAGTATTACCTAAACGACGATGCAGTTTGAAACTCACACTCCCTGTGCTAAATGCACCGCTACGGAAAGTTCCGAAAGAGGCATAGGTGGCTTCTAAGCCCACTGCGTCTTGCGGATCGCCAAAACCCATGCCAACGGCAAAAGCGCCATCTTCATCATTTGGCTCGGTGCTAGGCGGAACCGGACGAGTCGAGGCTTGATAACCAATTCCTGCAAAAACTTGACCCCATTCACTACCAAAACCACTGGGAACATTAAGCCCTAAGGCGGGGGCAGTTCTATCTTGTCCTAGGGCAATCGTTTCTGTGGTTGGATCAGGAATTAGGAGTCGATCAATTAACTCTTCACGGCTTTGTAAAGTGGCTTCAGCAAGTTCTTCTGGAGGATCGATTCCTTCAGTTAATCCCACCTCTTCAGCAGGTCGCGTCGCTTCTACGGCTTTGGAAATGACCTCACGAATCGTTAGAAGGGTATCGGGAGGGGCTTCGAGGGTTTCTCTCTCTAGATTGGGCAAGGTTTCGTTAAAGGTTTCCTGAGCAAGTTGAATCCGTCTTGCCATTTCCACCCGAAAGAAAACCTCCCCTCCTTGTACCTCCTGAAACATATTTTCAATGCTACCAATCAGTGACTCGGCATTGTCTTGGGAGATACCACTATTGGTTAGGCTAGAGAGCAGAACTTCCTGCAATTCGGGATTAGAATTGGTTAAATGAGTTGCTAAATTGCTTCGGAATCTTTGTCGCTGGTATTGAGATTGGTTGGAAGTGTTGGAGTTATTGTTATTGGGATCGGGAAACTGAGCGACATTGGAGTTG
>CAZTXK010000130.1:1423-6912 GCA_964617275.1 uncultured Dactylococcopsis sp.
TTGTTGGAACCAGAGTTGGGTTGTAAATTGCTATTACTGCTTTGTGTCTCCTCAGTTTGGTTGGCAGCGCGATTAGAACGAGGGTTAGTTGTAAAAAAAACTTGCGCGATCGCGCTTTGTAACACTTCTACTTGATCACCGGAAAAAGAACCTCCTCGTTGCGGAGGAATTTTGCCCAGAGACTCTCTAATCAGGGCTAACCATTCTCGTTGTGAAGAATTCAGAGACTGCTCAGAAACGCCATTTAAGGCTTGTTTTAAATAACTGACTTCTGTGGCACTGAAGCTCACAGAATTCTCTGCTTGTTGCAAGAGCAAAATTTGATTAATGGCGGTTCGTTCTTGCTCTGACAAACCAGAAAAAACATTTCTTAACTGTTGTCCTTGACTCGTAGAAAGGGCATAGGGAGAAGATTGTTCTCTAGCGACTGTTCGCAATTCCTGTTGAACCGTTCTCACTTGCTGGTTTCCAACAGAAGTCAAAGCCAACATTTTCATTAAGTCTAGCGCACGTAGGGTTTGGATTAACTCATCAGAAGTTAACGTTTCTTGGGGAGAAGAAGATTCACCCCTGTCTTCTGGAGCAGATTTCCATTCTAACTCCGCCGCGATCGCTGATGAATTGGTTACTGAACCGAACATGACACTCCCAATCAGTAACCCCCCTGCCAACGGATAGGTAAAAGATGGATGCAATAACATTACTTTTTGGAACAAATTGCTGATTGTCATTAATTAAAATTGACTAGAGATTTATAACTTGACGTAATTATAACTTGTATGTTCCTTGTCTTATCCTAATTTTAATTAAGCCATACTCTTAACTTAACCAGTAATAGGAAGCTAGAGTGAGACAAAAAATTAACTGGGCAGCAATGGTAAATAGATAAAAAACAATTCTTGGCTTAAAAACCGATAACATTAAGCCGACACTTTTGAGATCAATCATGGGGCCAAAAACGAGAAAAGCTAGCAAGGAACTGGTTGTAAAACTTGCAGCAAAAGAAAGCGCGAAAAAAGCATCAACAGTAGAACAAATTGAAATCAATCCTGCCAATAACATCATAACTAAAATTGAAGTGACTGGGCTTTGTCCTAACCCTACAATTACTTCTCGGGGCGTAAAAATTTGAATACTCGCCGCAAAAGCACTTCCTAAAACTAAAATCCCTCCCAACTCTCGTAACTCTTGGGTCATATTATCTAGAAAGACTTTCAGATCAAACTTATTGAGAAAATATCTTAAAGTTTTGGGCTGAGGAACGCTCTCTGTAACCGCTTGAAACGGAACAGGCTGATCGGAAGTGCTTAATAAAAATGTTCCTGATTGTAATAACGGGGAAGCATTCCTATTGGCCCTCGCACTAGAAAAAGAATTAACCTCCTTAGAATAGTATTTCAACTGCTTTGCTAAGGTTGGCTGTAGCAAAACTTTAACATCATTTTGAACACTAAAAATGCAACTAATAATAATCGCCACAATTAAAGAGAATAAAATGCGTAATCCAATAATTTGCGGTTGATCCCGAAAGGCAACCCATGTTGACCAAATAACAATCGGGTTAATGGTAGGGGCGGCTAATAAAAAGCCAATGGCAACGGAAATGGGAATCCGCTGTAAAAGTAACCGTCTTGCCACAGGAACATTCCCACATTCACAAACCGGGAATAAAAACCCAATAATACTTCCCACTAAAGCCCCTAAAACTGGATTTTTGGGTAGGGATTGAATTAAGGTGGCTTCATCAATAAAAATAAGAATGAGGCTAGAGAGGATAACTCCCATTAAGAGAAAAGGAAACGCCTCCACCAGCAAACTCAGAAATAAGGTAAATGTATTAGACAGTTGATTTATCATCGGGAAACAAAAAAGCGTTTATTAAGTCATTAAAATAGGTTAGAATCAACAAGATTCCGTTCTCCTAGCATTTAAGGAGACGCAAACACAAACTCTATTGGATTAACGAGTCTATTCTAAACAATACCTATGCGTTTAAAAAAATTTGTCGCAGTTACCACCGCTACTGCTCTTGGTATCCTTTTTACCGCCCAAAGCAGTAAGGCTCAACTCTTTCAGGCAGCTAATGTTGAACAAGATGACCATATTGCCGTAGCAGCACCATTTGGAGAAGGCAATTATCAACTCTTAGTCCTCGAACAAAAAACTGATGAACGAAAATGCTGGGAGACAAATGGCTCTGAACCTGTAGTTGTCGATCCCTTACTGCAAGAATTTAATTTTTCAGGAATCTGTGGACGGGCTACTGATAGCAATGGTTACTCCATCCGAGTTGATGGACGAGATATGGGGCAAAATTATAATCTCAGCGTCGTGCAACAAGATGGTGAACTGCTATTAGTGGGAAGACCCCGTAGTGGCGTTGAAGGGGAAGAGATGGTCGTTGGGCGCACCCATGGCTTGGCTGAAGGAGAATACCTAAAATTCGATTTAGAACCCAACTGGAGTTTTGCGAAACGGCGTTATGAAGGTCGCACTCTTGGTCACTATTATCTCGCTAAATCTACTCTCGATCTCCCCTTTGCTGATGCCCGTCAAGATCTATATGCCCGAGAGATTGCCAAAGCTGTGAATATGGGATTTATTTCTGGATTTGAAGATCAAACCTTCCGTCCCAATGAGGAACTTACTCGCGAACAAATTGTGTCCATTGTCATTGATGCCCTAGAAGGTATGCCAGAATTAGAGCTTACGGTGTCTGAAGAAGCTGATAACGCCCCCTATCCTGATGTTGCAGCAGATCGTTGGAGTGCTGCGAAAATTGCTTGGGCAAAAGAAAATAACATTATTGCTGGTTATGATGATGGGACATTTCGCCCTGCTGACCCTGTGACTCGTGCGGAATTAATTGTCATTGAGAACCGAGTCATCGAATATGTCCGCAACCAATTAGGAGAAAGCGGAGAACTGGCAACCACTCAAGATCCCATGAATTTTGCTGATACAAGTGGTCACTGGGCCCAAGACGTAGTGAGTCAGATGTCCGCTTATTGTAGTGTCGCATCTCCCTTAAATGAACAAGGAAACAATTTTGCGCCCAACCAACCAGCACAACGCAACTATGCCGCTGCTGCAACCGTGAGAATGCTGAACTGTTTGCAGGGTGAGGGAACAACAGCAATGGATAACTAGATAGTAGCAGGGTGGGTTCTGCCCACCTTTTCTGCTTAGGTTTCTTGATTGCTTTGGGTACTTCCTTTAAGTAAAGGAAAGGCAATTACATCGCGAATACTGGGAGAATCGGTTAGTAACATCACGACGCGATCAATCCCGATGCCAAGTCCTCCTGTGGGGGGCATTCCATACTCTAGGGCAGTTAAAAAGTCTTCATCGACGTTATGGGCTTCGAGATCACCGGCTGCTTTTTTAGCCGCTTGTAATTCCAAACGTTCCCGTTGATCAAGGGGATCTGTTAATTCAGAAAAACTATTGGCAAGTTCTCGTCCCGCAATATAGAGTTCAAAGCGTTCCACTAATCCTGCTTTTGAACGATGGGGCTTTGCTAAAGGAGAAATTTCTTTGGGAAAATCAAGGACAAATGTCGGTTGAATTAAAGTTTCTTCGACTCTCTGTTCAAAGGCTTCATTTAATAATTGACCGATAGACTGACAGTCTTCGGGAACACCAATTCCTACTTGTTCGGCAGCAACTTTGGCTTCTGAAAACTCATTAAATTTACTAAAGTCAACCCCTGTTCTTTCTGCAACTAATTCGTACATGGTTGCCCGTTTCCAAGGAGAATTTAAGTCAATGGTTTCCCCTTGGTAATACAAAATTAATGACCCTAAAACTTCCTTGGCGGCGCAAGTAATGACATTTTCAGTGAGCGTCATCATATCATAATAATCAGCATAAGCCTGATACACTTCAATCGAGGTAAATTCAGGATTATGGCGAGTGGAAACTCCCTCATTGCGGAAAATTCTTCCTAATTCAAAAACTCGCTCAAACCCACCGACAATTAAGCGTTTGAGATGGAGTTCTGTAGCAATTCTTAAATACAAATCCATCTCTAAGGTATTATGATAGGTGACAAAAGGACGCGCATCCGCCCCGCCAGCTTCTCCTTGTAAAACAGGAGTTTCAATTTCTAAAAAGTCGTTTTCTTCTAAATACCGCCGTATTGCTGCCACGATTTTTGCCCGTTTACGGAAGGTTTCGCGAACATTGGGATTAACAATTAAATCCACATAACGCTGGCGATAACGTTTTTCCGTATCGGTTAAACCGTGCCATTTATCAGGAAGGGGAAGTAATGATTTGGTAAGAATACTATATTGGTTAACATTAACGGAAAGCTCTCCTTTTTCAGTCCGTTTAATGGTTCCTCTTACGCCTAAAATGTCTCCAGTATCGGTTTGTTTTTTTAGGAGATTAAAGGCATTTTCCACCTCACTCATGCCAGCAGTAATCCGCTTTTTATCAAGATAGAGTTGAATCGTGCCAGTTTCATCTTGAAGGGTAAAAAAGGCAAGTTTGCCAAATACACGACGAGCAGTAATTCGCCCCGCAATAGAAACTTCTGTTTCAACTTCTTCCCCATTTTCGAGTTGAACATATTGCTGTTGTAACTCCTTAGCATGATGAGTAATTTCCCACTTATAAGCAAAGGGATTTAATCCCTGTTGCTTTAGAGTTTCTACTTTTTGAATGCGAGTGGCACGAATTTCTTTTAAGCTAGAGGCACTTTGTTGATTGTTTTTTTCTTCTGAAGAGGACATGGTAAATAAGGAATAATTAATAAAGTTCGCGTGATAATCGTTAAGTCATAGCAACGCCCATTATAGTAGATCAGAGGTTGTTTGTGGGAGGAAATCAGGTAATCATTAAGTTAGGAGTCGAGCTTCATATTCAGGCAATATCGCAGTAATCCCTTCTTCGCAGTAACGCTGGTATCCTAATAGTAAGCCATTGATTACAATGAGTTTTAAGTCGTTGAGAGTCGCTATTGTTGGCGGTAACTTGCAATCAGATAAGTCTTGCTGTAATAAGGATGACTGATTTAAGCAAGGGGATAAGTTGCTTTGATTGATATAATCTTTTAGCGTTATTCCCATCTCAGGAACAAAATTTTCCCAATTTAAACCAATGCCAATGACAACTGCTTTCAATTCTTGATTTTTGACATGGGTTTCGATGAGAACACCGCCTAATTTTTTGCGATTGAGAAATATATCATTTAGCCATTTAATTTGTACAGGAATTTGGTAAGCTCTTAAGAGTTCAGTTACCCCAAAGACACTGCTAATTGTCAGATAAGAAGGCTGTTCCACATTCATTTCTGGGGTTAAAATCAATGAGAGATAAAGCCCTCCTAAGCTAGAAACCCATTGTCTTCCCCATTGTCCTTTCCCAGCAGTTTGTTCGTCTGCTGTCACGGCAAAGGGAGGTGTTTTTCCTTGTTGAAATAATTGCCAAGCGGTTTGATTGGTAGATTCTAGTTGTTGAAAGTGGTAAATTGATAATGGTTG
>CAZTXK010000131.1:0-6743 GCA_964617275.1 uncultured Dactylococcopsis sp.
TTAGTCTTCCGTGTTCATGATTTGGGGAACCTGGAAAAATTCATCTTCACGGTTGGGGGCTTGTTCGAGGAGGGCTTCGTGATCGGCATAAGGGCGAAGTTCATCGGGGCGGGTTACATTTTCTACATCAATGGCGCGAGTCGTGGGGGGAACATCCGTGGTATCCAACTCGTTGAGTTGTTCCACATACTCTAAAATTCCACTGAGTTGAGTGGTAAATTGTTCTTCTTCTTCTGGGGTGAGTTCTAAACGGGCTAAATGTGCAACTTTTTGAACTTGTTCGAGATCAATCATGGTTAAGTCGGTTGGTTTTAGAAGTAAATATCCATTTCTGAGCGACCTGTGGTTTTGAGCCAATTTTGCGCTTCAATATAGTTATTCGGCGCAAGTCGGATCGCTTCTTTCCAGTATTCCGCGGCTTGATCAAAGAGGGCTTCTCCTTCTTCGTCTCGCCCTTCTTGTTTAGCTAAATCTCCCTGATGATGGTAAATGACTGCGATATTATTAAGGGCTTGAGGAAGACGAGAATTAACTTCAATCGCTTCTTGATAATATTCGAGGGCTTTTTCGTATTCACCATTACTGGTGTGAATTAAGCCCACATTGTACAAGATATAGCTGCGATCATTGGGGTCTTCTTCTAATTTGAGAGCCTCATAATAATTGTCTAAGGCTTCGGCGTATTCTCCATCTGACTGCGCCGACATGCCATCTCGGTAGTAGGTAAAGGCTTCTTTTGATTTCTTCTGGGTTGGCAGCATTTTCAGAATTAAGTCTGCCATGACGGTGAAGGATTTATCAATAAAGTTGTCGTTGCGCTGTGTACGTGGCATAGCTTGTTACTCTCTCTAACCCTTTTCTTCTATATTTTAATGATATTCTTGTCTTGGCTGGGGTAAAAGTGACAATTGTTAAGCAATAATTCGCACTTGTTCCTCGCGACGGGTCAGACTATCACAGAGAAAGCGAACAATGTATTCTTGAAGGGCATAAGCCAGGTGAGGGGATTCTTGTTTCATTTTCTCAAAGGTGGCGCGATCGAGCTGATACAATTGGCTAGGAGAGTCTGCGGTAACAAGGGAAGAAAGAGGCGGTTTTCCATAGAAACGCATTTCTCCTAACACGGCTCCTTGAGAGTGAGTTTGTAAGCGTTTGGTTTGTCCGTCGGGAAGGTCTAACAAAACACTCACTTGTCCTGATTCAATAAAATAGAGACATTCTTGTTTTGCGCCCGCTTCAAAGATGACTTCTCCCGCTTCTACTTGTTTAGGCTTGAGATAGAGGATAAATTCTTCCGCTTGTTCAGGGGTTAAAAATAAACGGGTTAATTGGTCTTTTAGGGGTTTTTCTTTTTTGTGAGGAAGAATATCTTTGAGGAGTTCATTCTCACACCATTCTAAGCCGCGATCGAGGTCGGGAAGAATTTTACATCGGGTTTCGTCTTCTTCAATTCCACCCCCTTTACGCAATTGTTGTTCTAGTTTGGGGAGAAGATTGGTATAGACTAGGGTCAGGTTTCTTTTACGAGCAATTTTGAGGAGTTTAATAAAGGTGAGAACGCCAGAGGCATCCATTCCTTCCACTTCTCGAAAGTCAATCAAGATATAGCTTAAAGGATTCTCCTCTATTTGATCAACGCGATCGCGCACTCGTCTTAATAAATAATCAGCCGTTCCAAAAAAAATATAACCATGTAATTCTAAAATGGAAACTTTTTCTCCTCTTTTATTTAAGTATTCTTGCTCTAATTCACTGCGATGAATGTTACTTCTCATACTCTCTAAGGAAGTCATACTTTTAACCACATTAATTTGGCTATAATTAAACATAAAAGAAGTTACACTCATAACAAATCCCACAGCGATTCCTTCTAAAAACCCGACCCAATTAATGACAACTAGGGTGACAATGACAATTAAATAATCGGAGAACCTCAAGCTAAACCAAGCGCGATAAACCCACTGTAGTAGCAAGGATAATCCTAGATACAAAATCAATCCTCCTAAAATTGGCTTGGGAAACAAAGAAATAAAAGATGGCCCCAAAATTAACACGAAAAAGCAAAATATCCCTGAGCTAATTCCTGAGAGTCTGCTTCTTGCTCCAATTTTATCAACCAGTAAGGTACTGGGCAAGGCTTGGTTTCCCACCATTCCTGTGCCAAACCCTGACGCAATATTGGCAGCGCCGATTGAGGTGAGTTCTCGATCTAAACTAATGTCTTTACCGACAACTAATTCAATCCCACTGTTACTTAAAACTAAGGATAATAAGCTCACTAACATTAAGGAAACAATTAGCCCCCCATGGGAGGCAATAACTGACCAGTGGATACTTCCTAACTCAGAGAAATTTAAGGGCTGCCAAAGTCCGCCTGCTGGAAATGTTTCTAATAACCAGCCCTGCATTCTAGCTTGAGAAAGGGAAGTTCTAGTTCCTAATAAGATACCATAAAATCCAACGATTAGTCCGATTAAGGTTCCAGGCATTACCAAAAAATGACGATATCGCTCGGAAACAAATAATAAAATTAAAGCAATGAATAAAGCGGCTCCCCAATGCATTAAGGGATCTGCTTGCAAAAAAAGTTCTAAATTAGTAAAATTAATATTAATATTTGTCGTAATTTGAATTGATCCTAGGAGTAATAGCCAGCCTGTTCCAGCCATAAAGCCGCCGACAACTTGATAGGGGATAAAGCGAATTCTACTGCCTAATTTTAGTTTTCCTAAGACTAAAAGAAATAAGCCTGTTAAAAGTGAAGAGAGCGCGATCGCGGCAAGAACAGTGATTAAAATATCGTTTAGAGAAAAATTCGTTTTTAAGTCTTTGACAATTTCATTCGCTAAAATCGCTGTAATGGCAGTTGGGGCAGCCAGTGGCGTGGCAATCATCCCAGGGAGCGCACTAAAAACGGCAGCGATAAAACTAACTATTCCCGTGCTGAAAACCGTTAAACCGACACCAACTCCTAAATCTGGGCTTAACGTTCCCGAAAAAATCAAAGCAGCATAAGAAATGGCACGAATTACCCCAATAATTCCCGTAATTAAACCAGCCAATAAACTCAAAAAAAGAGCTTTAGGTTGTAAACTTTCTGATATAGAATTGAATAAATTACTCGGAAATTGTTGATGAGAGCTTAATTGATTGGTCATTCTTCCCCCTAAAGTGTCTAAATCTAGGGTGGATTGCTTTGGAAGAAGAAGTTGTATCTAATGTAACAAGTTTTAGCTCTTAATTAAAAAATTTAACAACAGATTGCCTCTTTCAGTCCCCATTTCTCAAGCATTTCTAGCTAACTCGAAAGAAAGAAAAGTGATTTCAAGCCTTCATGAAGCCTAAAAGTGCAGTCTCAACTTAAAATAGAAGTCGTAGCCCAAGGTCATAATCATGGTAGGCAAACGACTGAACTTTAATCGTAACTGGCGCTGGTTGATTCCGCCCCTAATCATAGCGATCCTGCTTTTGATTTTTTCGGGAACGCTGGTTCATCTCACTACCGAGAATTGGTGGTTTAGCGCGATCGGGTTTTCAGATGTCTTTTGGACACTCCTCACGTGGCGTAGCATCACTTGGGTGAGCAGTTTTATCATTTTTGCCCTCTTTTTGGGCTTAAACTACTGGTTTGCGATGCGCGTAACTCGTTACTCCACCATTCGGATGTTAGATCAGAGTAACTTCTCATTTTACGCCGATCGCGCTCCCAAATATATTGCCCCCATTCTTATCTTTTTTATCTCCCTTTCCGCTGCCGGCAGTAGTATTAGCGCTTGGGATACGTTTCTTAAATTTCTCAATGCAACAGAGTTTAACCGCACCGATCCCATTTACGGAAGAGATATCAGCTTCTATGTCTTTGAACTTCCCTTTTACGAAGGGCTACAAGATTGGTTATTTGCCCTATTGATCATGGGAATATTAGTAGCTGGTACGATCTATGTTTTAAAAGGAAGTATTAGTTTTGATCGAGGGTGGCGATATGTCATCGAAGGAGAAGCCAAAGCCCATCTTTTCTTACTCTTAGCCGGATTAGCGTTTCTCATTGCCTTCCAGTTTTGGCTGCAACGCTATGATTTACTTTTCTCCCAAGAAGGCGTGGTTTCTGGTGCTGGTTTCACCGATACTCACGCCCGTTTAACTGCCCTCACTGCCATGGGATTTATGGGATTAGCCCTTGCCGTCATCTTTATTGCGTCGGCGGCGAGAAACACCCTAGTTCTCCCCTTAACAGGAATTGGCTTATATTTACTGATTTATATTCTGCTCCATCAAGTTTATCCCAGCCTGCAACAACGGATTAGCGTCGATCCCAACGAACTCGCCAAAGAAAGACCTTACATTGAAAATAATATTGCCTTTACCCGAGACGGCTACAATTTAAGCAATGTGGAGCGCGATAATTTTCCCCCACAAGCAAGGCTCGATCGCGCTGATATCACTGCCAACCAAGAAACTATCCGTAATATTCGACTTTGGGATTATCGCCCTTTACTGAGTAGCTATCGCCAACTCCAAGAAATTCGCCCCTACTATAGTTTCCTTGATGTGGATGTGGATCGCTACACCATTGACGATAATTATCGCCAAGTGATGCTATCCCCGCGAGAATTAGCCCGTGCGCCTCAACCGCGTTGGCTTAGTCAACGGCTGAAATATACCCATGGTTATGGCTTAGTGATGAGTCCGGTTAATGAAGTCACTTCGCAAGGATTACCGCCGCTAATTATTCGCGATCTTCCTCCCGTTTCCAGTGTTGGCTTAGAGGTAGAACAGCCGCGAGTTTATTACGGAGAAGCCACTGACAATTATGTTTTTACGGGAATGGTGGAAGATGAATTTGACTATCCCTTAGGCGATGACAACGCTGCCAATCGGTATGATGGCGCAGGCGGCGTTCCCCTCAATTCTTTGTGGAAACGATTGCTTTATTCTTATAACTTAGGCAGTTTCCGCATTTTAATTTCTGAGCAATTTCAAGATGAATCTCGCATTCATTATCATCGCAATATTCGAGAACGGATTAACCATGTTGCACCCTTTTTACGCCTTGATAGCGATCCCTATATTAGTTTAGTGGATGGTCGTATGAAGTGGATTGTAGAAGGCTATACCGTTAGCAATAATTATCCCTATTCTGAACCCGTAACCGCCATTACTGATGCTGGCACCATTTTACGAGGAGGCAACAATAATCAAATTTTAGACGGGGGATTCAATTACGTTCGCAATTCCGTCAAAGTCATTGTTGATGCCTATGATGGGAGTCTTCAATTCGCGATCGCTGATTCTGATGATCCCATTATTCAAACCTATCAGAAAATTTTCCCCAGTTTGTTCACGAATATAGAAAACGTTTCCCCCGAATTACGTTCCCATTTCCGCTATCCCTTAGACTTATTTAACATCCAAGCCCAGATGTATCTGGAATATCACATGAGTAACCCTGAAGTCTTTTATAATCAGGAAGACTTATGGCGGTTTGCTCAAGAAAATTATCAAGGGAATCAACAGTTAGTGGAACCCTACTACACGATTATGCGCTTACCGGGGGAAGACAGGGAAGAGTTTGTGTTGATTTTACCCTTTACCCCTGTCGAGCGAGATAATATGATTGGCTGGATGGCAGCGCGATCGGACGGAGAAAATTACGGGAACTTATTACTCTACGAATTTCCCAAACAATCGCTAACTTATGGCCCCAGTCAAATTGAAGCCAGAGTTGATCAAAATACCGAGATTTCCCAACAACTCAGTTTATGGGATCAACAAGGTTCCCGAGTGATTCGGGGTAACTTATTAGTGATTCCCATCGAAGACTCTCTTCTCTATGTGGAACCGATTTATTTACGGGCAGATCAAGGAGAATTACCGCAATTAAGACGAGTAGTAGTTTCTCATGGGGATGATTTAGTCATGCGTGAAAGCATTGCAGAAGCGATTACTGCTATTTTTGGAGAAGAATCTGCCGATCCCATTGCAGAAGAAGAACCTGAAGACGAACCCTTAGAGCAACCCCAAGCAGAAATCGGCATTTCGCAAGAGTTACTCCAACGCGCCCAAAAAGTCTATCAGGAAGCCCAACAAGCTGCTCAAGCTGGAAACTGGGGAGAATATGGAGAAAAAACCGAAGAATTAGAACAGATTTTAGAAGATTTAAATCAGGAGTCTAATAATGATTAGCCAACCCCTAGAAAAAAAACAATATACCGCGCAAGAATACCTAGAATTAGAAGTTAACTCCGAGCAACGTCATGAATTTATCAATGGAGAAATCATCCCCATGGCAGGAGGCACTCCCAATCATAGTAAAATCATTCTCAACTTTGGTTCAATTATAAACTTTGCCTTAAAAGGAAAAAAGTATGATGTTTTCGTTTCCGATTTAAGACTTCATATCCCAGAAAGAAACATTTATACCTATCCCGACATCATGATAGTCGAAGGAGACTTAGAATTACTATCAGGGCGTAACGATACGATTCTCAATCCTTGTTGCATTGCAGAAGTTTTATCAACCTCCACACAAGGATATGATAAAGATGAAAAATTCCAAGCCTATCGCACCATTCCCAGTTTTCGAGAATATGTTTTAATTGATCAGTATTCTCCCTACATTGAACATTATCGTAAAACTGATACAAACCAATGGTTATTTACAGAGTATCAGGGCTTAAGTTCAATTCTCCCTTTAGCCACAGCAGAAATAACAATTCCTCTGGCTGATATTTATGACAAGGTAA
>CAZTXK010000132.1:0-2583 GCA_964617275.1 uncultured Dactylococcopsis sp.
AACCCCACGGAGAATCGACTCGTGGGGAAATTAAGACTTATTTAGCACTGACTGTTTCCGGGAGATATTCTTCTATGCGTTGGCGATATTCACTCTTTTGTTTAACGCCGCGCAGTTGATCTACAATTTCTTGATCACGGAAGAATTGCACCGTTGGCGTTCCCGTTACCATGGCATTTTCCGCAATATCGGGTTCATCCGCAATATCAATTTCTACAAAATGAACCTTGTCGGCGTACTCATCAATCACGCTATCTAAAATTGGTTTCAGCGTCGCACAGAGTCCACAATTGGGACCAACATATTTAACCACTAACACGCGATCGCTTTCATGGAATAAGCGACGGAGGGCATAACCGCCATAGTGGCGAGTTTTATTAAGATCAAAGGTTTCTTCTGTATCGGCAGTGGGTTTATCTTCATCCTCACTACGGGTAGCGCTAGCAACAGCTTCGGCATCTTCATCTTGATGATATTCTGTGGCTAACCCATTGGTTGATAACCAGCGTTCTGCCAACATCGCCGCCTGACAACCCGTTCCAGCAGCGGTTACCGCTTGGCGAAACTCATGATCTTGCACATCCCCAGCGGCATAAACCCCTTCAATATTGGTTTCTACCGAGTCGGGTTTAGTAATAATATAGCCCACTTCATCTAACTCCAATTGGCCTTGGAATAGTTGCGTATTTGGGGTGTGACCAATAGCGTAAAATAACCCTCGCGCTGGTAAATTGCTTTCTTCCCCAGTTTTGTTATTACGAATTTTCACCCCTTCTAGGAAGCCGCCTTCCTGTCCATAAACATCCACTGCTTCTGTGTTCCAGTGAATCGTAATTTTGGAATGATTGAAAACCCGATCTTGCAGCGTTTTACTTGCCCGCAGTTCCTCACGGCGAACTAATAAATGAACGCGATCGCAGTATTTAGTCACATAAGCTGCTTCTTCGGCTGCCGAGTCACCGCCGCCAACAACCACCACATCATTCCCCTTAAACATGGGGTTTGCCCCATCACAAATGGCACAAGCAGAAATTCCCTGATTCCAGAATTTATCCTCATTAGGAAGGTGTAATCGTTTGGCATTAGCCCCAGTGGCAATAACAACACTATGGGCTTTCACTTCTCTTTCTTGGGAACGAATGGTAAACGGGCGTTGGGTTAAGTCAGCTTCAATGACATCTTCGGTATAAACTTCCGTTCCCCACCGTTGGGCTTGCGCTTTCATCTCCTGCATAAGTTTGGGGCCAGTTATTCCTTCAGGAAAGCCTGGATAGTTTTCCACATCACTGGTGGTCATTAATTGTCCGCCAGGAGAACCGCCAGCTTGGAAGCCTTCAAACATAACGGGTTTTAAGTTTGCCCGCCCCGCATAGAGTCCAGCAGTATAACCGGCAGGACCAGATCCAATGATAACGAGGTTTTCTACAGTTTGGTTACTCATATTTGTTCAAACTCATAACGACTACGAATAAATTATAGCGTGGCGAATCTTCACGATCACTATTCCCCAAAGGAGATTCGATTAACCTTAAAAGAAAATATCGAGAAGATTGATAATACTATTGATAGGATTACTAAAAGTATTAATCCTTTCTGAGGTGCGAGTAATATCAGAGCGTTCCACAAAGATAATGTCTTCATCTCGGAGAATGGGATTATTTTCCTGATCAATCCCTTCTTTAAAATTAATAGGAATTTCTCGCTCGGTTACCGTTCCATCATTATTGAGGCGAATTAACGTAACATCACTTTTGTTTGCCCGTTCTTGGTTAAATCCCCCAGCCGCTAAAAGGGCTTGGTTAAGGGGAGTATTTGCTTCAACTTCTACTCTTCCGGGGCGTTCTACTTCCCCTACCACATTAACGGTAATACTATCTGGGGCAAAGGTTGATTCCGCTAGCTGGGTTGCCTCGCTAGCAGTGACTGTTTCTGAACGGGGAACAACAATGCGATCGCCGGGACGTAAGGTAATATCACCTTTTCCGCCGCCCGATTGGAGTAATTGCCATAAGTCAATATTAATGGTTTTGGTATCATTGCCTCTTTGCTGGCGGATTACTTCAATGTTTCGGATTTGTGCTGTTTCAGTAATGCCCCCGGCGAGACTAATCACATCTGTTAATGAGGGTGCGCCCACAGTTCTTGCCCCTAACACTTGACCCTGAACCACACTTCCCGCTTCTTCTGGAGACACAGCATAAGTTCCGGGGCGTTGCACTTCTCCCACAATGGTGACTCGTACAGGACGCGCATTGACCAATCGAACATTAACAATCGGGCGTTTAATGAGGCTAGACAGTTCTTGGGTAATTACCTGAGAGGCTTCTTCTAAAGTTAGACCGGCAACCGAAATTGCCCCCACTAAGGGCAGAGTAATCGAACCATCGGCAAGAATTCGTTGCCGTGCATTTTCTCCACTGAATTGTTCTTCTTCAAAGACATTAATTTGAATGGTATCTCCCGGCCCAAGTAAATACGGATCAGAAATTTTGGGCTGCGATGTCTCGTTACGCGGAATGGGAATGGGTTGAGACTGATTGGGTTGAGGTTTTGGGGATGATTCTTCTTCTAAAGCTGGAATTC
>CAZTXK010000132.1:2683-6718 GCA_964617275.1 uncultured Dactylococcopsis sp.
GTCCAAATTGCTTTCTTATTTTGGGGACTATAGCTGATATGAATAGCGCGATCGCTGCCGCCGTAATAATAAAGGGAATCAAAGGGTAATTTAACATTAACAATCCAGTCAATGACCTGTTCACTCTTAACCTTGAGAATCAAAAAATCACACGCTGCGCCTAATCTGGGGCAGTGATATTTTCCGTTACGATTGAGTTCATGTGCCATGTGCTGATCACGACTGGGATCAATGCGACCATTTTTGATTCCTGTTTTCGGGTCTTTTTTATTGAGAAACCGTTTTAAGTCGGGGGAACAAAAACCATAAGTCAATTGAAAGTTCTGATAACCAAAGTGATCAATAATCGGATCAATAATATGAGTATTTAGAGCTTTAATGGCAACAATACTGTCAGGGTTACGGGGGTAAGGATCAATTTGATCGGCGTATTTTTCATAGGTTTGGGTACAAGTACAAAATGTTTCTAAGGATAAGTATTTGCCAACTTCCATGATTAGGACTTTGAGGGCAACTGCTCACTCATTAGTTCATCCAGAATTGATTGTACCCGACGGGGTTGCCAGTTCAGTTCTTTTCTGGCTTTGGTTGCATCCACTCTCACACAGCGATCATAGATGTAATGAACTCGCTCTCGACTGAGGGGAGGTTGCCAGTTTAATAACCGTCCTATGGGAGTCAGAAGATTACCCAGAAGGCGAATTAGCCACTGCGGGGCTTCTTTTGGGGTGGGAACGCCTGTTTTTTCACTGATGAGATCAAACATTTCCCCAATGGTTAATTCTCCTGCGGAAATGATGTAATGTTCCCCATTCTTCCCAATTTCCGAGGCTTTGATCATGGCACTGACCAGATCATCCACATGAACAATCCCTGTCACACGATCGCGCCCGGGCCAAAACTTTAATTTTCCTTCTGTGAATAGCTTGACAATTTGACCAAAGTGGGGATCGCCTTCCCCAAAAATCCCCGAGGGTAAAACACTTACCACTGGCAGCCCTGCTTGCGCCATGTCATCTACAATTTTTTGGGCTTCATACTTTGTCCAATCATAAGCTGAGGAAAACCCTTCCTGTTCCCGGGTAAAGGTTTCATCAACTACGCGCCCTTGCGTATCGCCAAAAACGCCAATGGTGCTACAGTAAACCACCTTCGAGACACCGAGTTCTTGAGCTGTTTCCATCACTGCTTGTGTTCCCTTGATGTTAACTTGTGACATCGCTTGGGCATCCACTAACCCCAACTCCACATAAGCCGCGATATGGAAGACCACATCCACCCCCGTCATGGCTTTTTTTAGGGAAGCGCGATCTGTGATATCCCCCTTCACCAATTCTAATTGACAATCCGTTAATTTCGAGAGATCACTGGTAGGGCGAACTAATCCCACCACCTGATCCCCTCTTGCCTCAAGCTCTCGCACTAAATGAGATCCCGTAAAGCCATTTGCCCCTGTCACTAATGCTTTCATAGTTGTTTTTCATACATACGATAGGTTTTTTCAATGGTTGCCCCTGTGGCTTCAATTAAATGACGGGAGGGATCATTATCCCCATAAACCCAAGACAACTCAGCACTTTCATAAGACTTTCCCTGTTCAAATGCTTGATGAACCAAGGCTAAAGGAATCATATAGCGTCGATACTCTGGCAAGCAACAAATGACAATCACACGAGCCTGTTCAATTTGACGGCGATACCAAAGAAACTTGAGAAGTCCCCACCAATTTAATTTGCCATTGACTCGTTTCAGGGCAACATTATAGTCGGGAAGCGCCATAAAAAAGCCCACCATTTCCCCGTTATATTCAGCAATGGGAAAAATCTCAGGCTTAACTAAACTTTGTAAAGAACGGGCTTGCGCCATAAACTCTTCTTTAGTGCGCGGGGTGGAACTCCAACTATCCTCAAAACAGCGATCAAAGAGTTCATAAAGACCCGTTACATCTTTTTCAAAGGCTTCCCCCTTAGTCTGTAAAGGACGAAAGGTTACACCCGATCGCGTAGCAATTCGATGGGCTTTAGCAAACTTATTATCTAATTGGCCTTGCACCGGAAGATGATAAGCATAGGCTTCCTTCACCGCTTCTCCTCCCCAAGCCAAAAAGAAGGACTCATAATAGGGCGGATTATAGGGCATCATGATTTTCGGGGGCGATTGAAAGCCAGCCACTTGCCACAAACAACCATTATGAGTGGTTAAATCAATGGGGCCGCGCATCAGCGTCATCCCCTGTTCCCGTAGCCAATTGGCAGCGGCTTCAAATAACCTAAAAGCAACACTTTGGTCTTCAATGCACTCAAAAAAGCCAAATAAGCCCACATTTTGACCTTCTTTGTCGATCAGCCGTTGATCAACCGCTGCCACAATTCGCCCGATCGCTTCTTTTTGCGAGTTAAGTGCTAGAAATTGTTGCGTCTTCCCATAATTGAAAAACGCATTGTCTGGAGACAGTTGATCAGCGACTTCACTTTTTAAGGGAGGAACCCAAAGCGGATCATCTTGGTAAACACGCCATGGAACATTTAAGAATTGTTCTTGTTGGCGAGGAGTGGTTACAACGTTGATGGTGGTGACGGTTTCAGAATCAATGACCATAGTCAATTTTGAGCTTCACAACAAAAAGGGAGGAGTAATCGAGGAGTTTCCTAAGCACTAATGACGGGTTGATAGACTAATTCCCGAGTTTTAACCATCGCATCAACCAGTTGATCCATTTCTGCTTTGGTATGCAAAGCATTCGCCGTAATTCGCATTCGGGGTTTAGCCACAAACCAAATCGGGGAGATCCAAACGCCATGATTTTCTAATAGCATCCGTCCAAATTCTTTGGGATTAATCTCAGGAGGTAAGAGAACCGGAATGACATTGGTTTCCCCAATTGCTTCAAAGCCTGCTTCTTGCAAGCGCGATCGCAGATATTTGGTATTCTCTTGTAATTGTTGCACCCATTCGGGATGACTGCGAACCTGACGAATACTTTCCAAAGCCGCTGCAGTAGCAGGAGGGGGAAGAGAAATGGTTCCGATGGAGGTGGGAGAAACATTTAATAAAGGTTTTAATTCTTCCACATGAGAACTAATCGCCGCTCCTGCTGAGGCGGCAAACTTAGAGAAAGTGGTCATCACCAAAGGAACAACGCCTTTTTCAATGGCATCTTCCGGGCTGAGTTGGAAATGTTCAAAAATGCCATGTCCTGTTGCCCCAATTGCGCCACTGGCATGAGCTTCATCTAAAAATAACACGCTGCCTTCATACTCTGACAGCACCTCAATCATCTCTGGGAGGGGGGCAATATCCCCATCCATGGAAAAGACGGTATCTGTCACCACTAAAATGCGATCATCGGGGCGGGCATAACGTTTGAGTTTCCGCGCTAAATCTTTGGTATCACAGTGACGATAAGCCTTCACCCTAACTTTCGGGCTATGACCAAACACTTTTCCCGATCGCGTATCGGCATTCACCACTGCTGACACAATACAGCCGTGATTGAGAACATCCGTTAAAATCAGGGTTTCTTTAGTATGTTCAAATCCCGGCACTGGGATGGCAAGATGACAAAAGGCATCAGCAAGGGCTTGTGTAGCCATCCAAGCATTAACAAATAACTGCGTATGGGGTAGCCCCTTAAAGGCAGAAATTTCGTCTTCAAGTTCCCGATGCAAGTCAATGCGTCCACTTAGTACAGAACAGGAACTATTAGAGGTTCCATAATGGTGGATCGAGTCGATGGCGGCTTCTTTGACGGCTGGGTTTTGGACTAATCCTAGGACATCATTCGTACAGAAGGTGAGAACCGTTTGTCGTTTGCCAGTATCGGCGTGTTCAATATCGACAAGGTTTCCTTCCTTACGATGGCAGATGTATTCATCCGGAGCAAGTCCACTCTCGTACCAGCGCTGGACATATTCTTTAACAGTTTGCACGAGTTCACTCCTCTCTCCTTGGTTTGAAATAGTGACTACATTATTGAGTCGATTTTAGACGATTATTTGAATAGTAAGGGGGGTTCTTATGCCAGATTGTAGCAGT
>CAZTXK010000133.1:0-6602 GCA_964617275.1 uncultured Dactylococcopsis sp.
GAAGTTATCAAAAAAAGATTCAAGAGGAAGTGGACATTCATAAAGAAAATGGGATCAAATAGACATAAGATAACAAAATAAGAATCATGGGTAGAAAAAAGACAGAAAAGCATCAAGGTACGCTTGCTGATGCGCGGGGAACCCGCGCTCAGGTCGTACCTCAATATACAGTAACTCGAAAGGGATATTGTGTTGGTGGTGATATTGCTAAAGCCCGTGAAATAGCTAGACGTGCAGGGGAACTACGTTCCGATATTTGGAATAAATACGGAAGTCTTCAAGCATGGGGTATCTCTCATCAAAAGCTCTATAAAGAGTTTCAGAAAACTAACCCTCCTTCCCTCTATAAAATTTCTCAAAAGCAATGGCAAAAGTGAGGCTTCCTACAATTCCTAAGGTGAAACCAAGAGCTTTCCAAGCATTACGAGTCTTCATGAGATAATTTCCAACGAGAAAACTTAGATATTACAAGAAAATAAGTCAGAAAGCCATTCGTTTGAAACGGATGGATGAATGACGTCATTATAAATTAGTTGGAAAAAAACCCCCAACCGTTTCCAGTTGGGGTTAAATTTTTTACAAGGAAGCCATCACTTCATCGGCGGCTTGCAAGGTTTTATTAATGTCCTCTTCGGTGTGAGCTAACGAGGTAAAGCCCGCTTCAAACTGAGAAGGCGCTAAATAAATGCCACGCTCTAACATGCCACGATGATAGCGACTAAACTTATCTAAGTCAGATGTTTTAGCATCGTCAAAATTGCGAACTGGACGATCAGTAAAAAAGACCCCAAACATGGCGCTAATTTGACCGATTTGTACAGCATGACCATGTTTTTCGGCGATTTCTTTTAAGCCATCAGTGAGCTTTTTCGTCATCTGATCCAGTTGCTCATAAGTGCCGGGGCGTTGCAGCAATTCGAGGGTTTTAATCCCAGCAGTCATGGCAAGGGGGTTACCAGACAACGTTCCCGATTGATACATGGGACCGGCGGGGGCAATAACTTCCATAATATCTTTCCGGGCTCCCAAAGCGCCGACAGGTAAACCGCCGCCAATGATTTTACCCAGTGTCGTGACATCAGGGGTAATGCCAAATTTTTCTTGTGCGCCGCCATAAGCAATGCGGAAGCCTGTCATTACTTCATCAAACGCTAACAAAGCGCCGTATTGCTGAGTTAAATCTCGCAACCCTTGTAAAAATTCCATGTCAGGAGCAATAAAGCCAGAGTTGCCCACCACCGGTTCTAACATTACTCCCGCAATGTCATTGCCATGATCCTGAAAGAGCTTTTTAACCGCTTCAAGATCATTGTAAGGAGCAGCGAGGGTGCTACTGGTAGCAGACTTGGGAACGCCTGGAGAGTCGGGAAGTCCTAATGTGGCAACACCAGAGCCAGCTTGCACCAGCAACATATCAGCGTGACCATGATAATTGCCTTGGAATTTAATAATTTTATCCCGTCCTGTATAAGCCCGCATCATGCGAAGTGCAGACATACAGGCTTCTGTCCCGGAATTGACAAAGCGCACCATTTCGATACTGGGAACCGCATTAATGACCATCTCAGCGAGAGTATTTTCTTGCACTGAGGGCGCACCAAAACTGGTTCCTTTTTCGAGAGTTTCTTTTAAGGCATTTACTACTTCAGGATGAGCATGACCACAAATCGCCGGCCCCCAAGTGCCAACGTAATCAATGTATTCATTGCCATCCACATCCCAGACATGAGAGCCTTGGACTTTATCAAAAACAACGGGATCGCCGCCAACAGACTTAAAGGCGCGAACAGGAGAGTTAACCCCACCGGGCATCAGCTGTTGCGATTTGCTAAAAATATCTTTTGATTGCTTGGTGTTAAATGCGGTTGTTGAAGTCATAGCGTTAATTTGAGTTTATTTTTCTATTATCCCCACTATCCCATTAGTAAGGAGTGATTTCGCGTTGAGTTGAACTAAGTTTGATCCTAATTAAACACTATGACCACTGACTATCGGTTTTCTCTACATTTTTGGATTTATTTTACATAAGTTTACATTAGTAGAAGTATTTACTGCAAAAAATGTAAACAAATATTTCAAAAAAGGTCATACTTTTTGTCAAATTATGTCGAATCAGCGTTAATCTATCGAATGAGTCGCAATTGTTTGATACAAAAAACAAATGGGAGGCGCAAATAGAGGCTTATTTGTCACCTCCTCGGTTAGTCCGAAGAAGTTATTGCTCATCTAGGGAGAAAGTGTGAATGTTCACTAACGTCAAGTCCACCATTCGCCACATTGAACCAGATACCCTCGGAGATCGTTCTCTTGTTAAGGTGGTCTATGTCGTGCTTGAGCCTCAGTATCAAAGTGCGCTCTCGGCATCAGTCCGCTCGATTAATGCTAATAATCCCGATATTGCCATTGAGATTAGCGGTTACTTAATTGAAGAACTGCGTGATCCAGAAAATTACGAGGCGTTCCAGAATGATGTGGCTCAAGCCAATTTGTTTATTGGTTCGTTAATTTTTATTGAAGATTTAGCCGATAAGGTTGTGGCAGCGGTTGA
The DNA here is from genome assembly GCA_964617275.1 of uncultured Dactylococcopsis sp. GTDB lineage: Bacteria > Cyanobacteriota > Cyanobacteriia > Cyanobacteriales > Rubidibacteraceae > Halothece. The sequence goes on from CAZTXK010000133.1 coordinate 2,549, forward strand.
ACCCTATCGCGATCAACTCGATGCGGCGATTGTGTTTCCCTCGATGCCGCAAGTAATGCGCCTGAATAAATTGGGAAGTTTTTCCATGGCGCAACTGGGGCAAAGCAAAAACGCGATCGCGCAATTTATGAGAAAACGGAAGGAAAAACAGGGGGCTTCTTTCCAAGATGGGATGCTCAAACTCCTAGAAACCTTACCGAAAGTTTTAAAATACTTACCTTTAGATAAAGCCCAAGACGCTCGCAACTTCATGTTGTCGTTTCAGTATTGGCTCGGCGGTTCTCCCGACAACTTAGAGAACTTCCTGCTGATGCTAACCGACAAATATATTCTGGAAAAAGAACATAAAGAAGAAGAAGTTAAATATGATGCGCCGGTCGTTTATCCGGATATGGGAATTTGGCATCCCCTTGCGCCGAAGATGTTTGAGGATGTCAAAGAATATCTCAATTGGTATAACAGTCGAAGCGATATCAGCGACGACTTAAAAGATCCCTTAACCCCTTGTATTGGGTTGGTTTTACAACGCACGCACCTGATTACTGGCGATGATGCCCATTATGTGGCTGTGGTTTCGGAATTAGAAGCCATGGGCGCACGGGTAATTCCTATTTTTGCAGGTGGATTAGACTTTTCTAAGCCAGTGGATGAGTTCTTCTGGGATACCGCAGCCGAAGGAGTAGAAGCGTTACCAATTGTCGATGCTGTAGTTTCTTTAACGGGTTTTGCCTTAGTCGGCGGCCCGGCACGACAGGATCATCCCAAAGCCATTGAATCCCTGAAACGGATTAATCGCCCCTATATGGTGGCGTTGCCTCTGGTATTCCAAACCACCGAAGAATGGGAAGAAAGTGAGTTAGGCTTACACCCGGTGCAAGTTGCCCTGCAAATTGCCATTCCCGAACTCGATGGCGGCATTGAACCGATTATTTTATCCGGGCGTGATGGGGCAACTGGACGCGCGATCGCGCTTCAAGACCGAGTAGAAACCATTGCCCAACGGGCGATGAAATGGGCAAAACTCCGTCGCAAGCCGAAACTCGACAAAAAAGTTGCCATCACCGTCTTTAGCTTCCCCCCTGATAAAGGAAACGTGGGAACTGCCGCTTACCTGGATGTCTTTGGCAGCATCTACGAAGTCTTACAGGCTCTGGTTCACAACGGCTACGATGTCCAAGACCTTCCAGACTCTCCCCAAGAACTCATGGAGAAGGTGATCCATGATTCACAAGCCCAATATGCCAGCCCTGAGCTGAATATTGCCTATCGGATGCCGGTTCCCGAATACGAAAAACTGACTCCTTATTCGGAAAATCTCCACGAAAACTGGGGACCGCCACCAGGAGAACTCAATAGCGACGGCGAAAACCTTCTTATCTATGGTTGCCACTTCGGAAACGTCTTTATTGGCGTGCAACCCACCTTTGGCTATGAAGGCGACCCCATGCGCTTGCTCTTCTCCCGTTCCGCCTCTCCCCATCATGGTTTTGCCGCCTACTATACCTACTTAGAAAAAGTCTGGGGAGCCGATGCGGTTTTACACTTTGGAACGCATGGTTCTCTAGAGTTTATGCCGGGTAAACAAATGGGAATGTCTGGGGATTGCTATCCCGACAGCCTCATTGGCAGTATTCCCAACCTGTACTACTACGCTGCCAATAACCCCAGTGAGGCAACCATTGCCAAACGCCGCAGCTACGCGGAAACCATTTCCTATCTCACGCCTCCAGCAGAAAACGCGGGACTCTATAAAGGCTTACAAGAACTGCAAGACCTCATCGGGTCTTATCAAAACCTGAAAGATAATGGACGTGCTGTTCAAATTGTTAACACCATCAAAGAACAAGCGCGACTGGTGAACTTAGATAAAGATGTCACCATTCCCGAGAAAGATGCTGAGGAGATGCCCCAAGAAGAACGGGATAATCTCGTCGGTTTACTCTATAAGCAGCTGATGGAAATTTCCTCTCGTCTCCTTCCCTGTGGTTTGCACGTTGTTGGGAAGCCCCCAACTTCAGAAGAAGCCATTGCGACCTTGGTTAACATTGCCTCTCTTGATCGCGAAGAAGAGGAAATTCAGGGCTTACCCCGTACCATCGCTGAAAGTATCGGACGCGATCTTGATGAAATCTACCGTAACAATGACAAAGGTGTTTTAGCCGATGTTCAACTGCTGCAAGAAATTAATAGCGCTGTCCAAGATGCAGTTACGGCACTAGTTCAAGCCCAAGCTGATGCCAATGGTCGCGTTTCCCAAGTTTCTAAACTCAACTTCTTTAACATGGGGCGCAAAGAACCTTGGGTGCAAAAGTTACATGACCTCGGCTATACCAAAGTTGACCGTGAGAAAATGAAGCCCCTGTTTGAATATCTGGAATATTGCTTAGAACAGGTGGTTGCTGATAATGAACTCGGTGGACTCTTGCGTGGTTTAGAAGGGGAATATATTATGCCCGGACCGGGTGGCGACCCCATTCGCAATCCTAATGTGTTGCCCACTGGGAAAAATATTCATGCTCTGGATCCGCAATCTATTCCCACCGCAGCGGCAGTTAAATCAGCGAAAGTAGTAGTAAATCGGCTTTTAGACCGCCATCGTGCCGAAAATGGCGGAAAATTGCCTGAAACCATTGCCTCTGTCCTTTGGGGAACCGATAACATTAAGACTTATGGGGAATCCCTTGCACAAATTCTCTGCTTAATTGGCGTGAAACCTGTTCCCGATTCTCTAGGACGCATTAACAAGTTAGAGTTAATGCCTCTCGAAGAGTTAGGTCGTCCTCGCATTGATGTTGTAGTCACTTGTTCAGGTGTCTTCCGTGACCTATTTATGAACCAAATGGCGTTATTAGACCAAGGGGTCAAAATGGCAGCGGAAGCCGATGAACCCCTAGAGATGAACTTTGTTCGGAAACACGCCATGGAACAAGCGGAAGAAAACGGAATTAATCTCCGTCAAGCTGCCACTCGCATCTTCTCTAATGCTTCTGGTTCTTATGCCTCCAACGTTAACTTGGCGGTAGAAAACAGTTCTTGGGAAGATGAGTCCGAGTTACGGGATATGTATCTCAATCGCAAGTCCTTTGCGTTTGATGCTGATAACCCTGGGGTAATGACGGAAAATCGCCAAATCTTTGAATCGGCGTTAAAAAGCGCCGAGGTTACTTATCAGAACTTAGATTCCTCAGAAATCAGTCTCAGTGACGTTTCCCACTACTTTGACTCCGATCCCACAAAAGTAGTGAGCAGTCTTCGCGAAGATGGGAAGCAACCTGCTGCTTACATCGCCGATACCACCACCGCCAATGCCCAAGTTCGCAGTCTTTCGGAAACCGTGCGTCTTGATGCCCGCACCAAAATGCTGAACCCGAAATGGTATGAGGGCATGCTAAGTCATGGCTATGAAGGCGTGCGTGAGTTGTCCAAGCGTCTGGTGAATACCATGGGCTGGAGTGCTACGGCTGGTGCTGTGGATAACTGGGTGTATGAAGACACTAATGAAACCTTCATCAAAGACAAAGAGATGCAGGAACGGTTGTTGAACCTCAATCCTAATTCCTTCCGTAAGATGGTTACTACCTTGTTGGAAGCCAACGGACGGGGTTATTGGGAAACCAGTGAGGAAAACCTCGATCGCCTGCGTGAATTGTATCAGGAGGCAGAAGACCGCATCGAAGGGATTGAATAAACCGCGCGATCGATTAAAGCGGGCTAATTAATCATTGTAGAGACGTTCCTGTAAACATGGAGCGTCTCTGCTTTATGGTTGGGAAAATTTGCCCACAGTTATAGTAATTCCAAATAAAAAACAGTAACTTAACAGTAGTGGGAGCATCTTGCTCCCTACTAGACCGAAATTAATTAGAACCACTATAACTGCTAGATGTTGTATTAAACGTTACTTATGAAGTGGGGGCTCGTATATTACTCTGAAACAAGACCTGTTAAATAACTTAACCAACGAAGAACCGCTAATCAGAGATTATGCCTTCTGTTACGGTTGGTCAAGCGATTGCCCAGAAATAATAGTAAAAGTCTATGACAGATCCAGTAC
>CAZTXK010000134.1:0-3116 GCA_964617275.1 uncultured Dactylococcopsis sp.
CCCTTTGAAAGGGGGGCTTAAGGAATCGGTGTTTCGCGCTAATTGATCAAAATGGTATAACTTCCTTTTTCACTGTTGCCTATTGCCTATTGCCTATTGCCTTACCCAACCGACAATTGGACTTTTTCAGCAGACTCTAGCTAATTAATAATTTCGGCGGGTAGGGTGTCCCCCATTCCTACTTTCATTTCCTGTACCGCTTCTTTGGTGACTGAGGGAACAATTTCAAAGGAATGTTGCTTAATCGCTGCTTCAACAAAGCCTAAAAAGATGGGGTGAGGTTGGTTCGGGCGAGAACGGAACTCAGGGTGGAATTGAGTCGCTAAGAAAAAGGCATGATCCGGTCGTTCGATCATTTCTACCAGTCGCCCATCCAAAGAAGTTCCGCCAATAGCATAACCGCCTTCCAGAAACAGGTTGCGATAAGCGTTATTAAATTCGTAACGGTGACGGTGACGTTCATAAATGACTTCTTGTTGATAAAGACTATAGGCGCGGCTTTCTAGGTTCAAGCGGGACGGATATAACCCTAAGCGCATGGTTCCCCCTAAGTCAACCACATCATGCTGTTCCGGCAGAAGATTAATGACAGGGTTGGGAGTATCGGGATCAAATTCGGCGCTACTGGCTTGCTCTAAATTGGCAATATTACGCGCCCATTCTACAACTGCACAGTGCATTCCTAAGCAAAGTCCAAGGAAGGGAATATTTTGAGTTCGCGCATATTCTACGGATTTAATTTTCCCTTCAATACCGCGAATCCCAAAGCCACCCGGAACAATAATGCCACTGATATCTTGGAGATAGGTTTCTGGACTGTTGGCTTCAATTTCTTCTGCATCCACCCAGCGTAATTTTACTTCACTCCCAAGGAAGTTCGCGCTGTGACCTAATGCTTCAACCAGAGAGAGATAGGCATCACTCAACTGAATATATTTTCCCACGATCGCGATCTCAATTCCTTTTTGCGGACTTGCCATTTTTTCAATCAAGGTTTGCCACTCACGCAAGTCTGGTTGTCGTTGTTCGAGGTTGAGTAACTCTAGGGTTTGTTGCGCTAGCCCTTCTTTCTCTAAAATTAAGGGAACTTCATAAATACTGCTGGCATCTTGGGCAGTAATAACTGATTGTACGGGAACATCACAAAATTCTGACAGTTTCTCTTTAATATTGGTTTTCAAAGCGCGATCGCAGCGACAAATTAGCACATCCGGCTGAATCCCAATTGAGCGCAATTCTTTCACCGAATGCTGGGTGGGCTTGGTTTTCATTTCACCAGCCGAAGCAATCCAAGGTAATAAGGTAACGTGCATATAAAGGACATTATTACGCCCCACATCCTTCCGAAACTGTCGAATTGCTTCTAAAAACGGTAAGGATTCAATATCTCCGACTGTTCCCCCCACCTCTGTAATCACAACATCTGGATTGGTATTATCCGCCACACGATGGATGCGTTCTCTAATTTCTTGGGTAATATGAGGGATTACTTGAACCGTTCCTCCTTCATAATCGCCACGACGCTCTTTATTAATCACCGCCTGATAAATTGAGCCTGTGGTCACACTATTCAGCCGTGACATGGAGGTTTCGGTAAAGCGTTCATAATGCCCTAAGTCTAAGTCTGTTTCCGCCCCATCATCGGTGACAAAAACTTCTCCATGCTGAAACGGACTCATGGTTCCGGGATCAACATTAATATAGGGGTCAAGTTTTAAGATCGAAACCGAGTAGTCACGGGATTTGAATAGTCGTCCTAAACTAGCCGCGACAATTCCTTTACCGATACTGGAAACTACGCCACCGGTGACGAAAACAAACTTAGTCATGCCCAACTCCTTCCGCAATCTATCTGTATCATTGTGCCACAGGAGAGACGTTTTCCCCAATCCAGTTGAGATAAGGGGTTAACCCTGCTTGTATGGGAAGGGCGATAATTTCTGGCACTTCGTAAGAGTGCAGTTTCCTAATTCGGGCTTCTAGTTGGGAATACTGGTTTAAGTCGGTTTTGATCATTAATTGCCATTCGGGATCACTATGGACTTCTTCTTGCCAAGTGTAAACGGAATGGACTGGCATTACACTTACACAAGCAGCATATTTTTCTTTGACGAGACTTGACGCGATCGCGCGGGCTTGTTCTTCCGATTCTGCGGTTACTAAGACCACACCATATTGCTGAGTCATAAAATCCTCCAGTTGTTATTTATCCTTAAAAAATCGCCGAAGCAACACTGGTTAAATTATCACGATTACGGAGGATTAACTCACCTAAAATTAATAATCCGACAAAAATAAAGAGAACGCCCATACTTCTTTCTAACAGTTTTTGGGAGAGACGATTAGCAACCATTGATCCTAACTGTGCGCCAATAAGAACGCCCGGTGCGGTAAAAATAACCAAGTTAACAACAGTATTTAAGGTTTCTCCTCCAGCTTGCACAAATTGAAAAACGTGCCCTACAGAAGCAATTAAAGCGGTAATGGAAACAATAAAAACACTGGTAGCAACAGCGACTTTACTGGGAACATGACAGCGTTGAATAAGGAAAAATCCATTTAATTCTCCTAACCCCGTGGAAACCATGCCAATAAATAAACCGCCAATACTAATCAGTAATCTGCCTTCTGTGCGATCGCTGATGGTATAGCAAAACACTTCTCCGGTATTAGCGGTAATACAAGTTTCGGGTTCTTTTTCCTCAAATTGGGTATTTTTCTGATCTAATAATTCCACAGTCTCTTCTTCTGGGGAACGGAGAAAACTGGTTGCAATCACTAATAGCCCAATACTTAAAATGGTTTTTAAAATATCAGAGGGAATAAACCCTGCTACCCAAGTTCCAATTAAAGCACTAGGAATACTAAATAATAGCAACATTCGTCCTAATTTATAATCAATTAATCCCTTTTTGATGTAAGCATATAACCCACTGCCAAATCCAAAAACTTCTGTAATTAATCCCGTTCCGACAGCAACTTCCGTCGGTAATTTTAGAGCTAGAAGAAATAAAGGGGTAAAAAAGGTTGCCCCTTCCACCCCTGAAGCCATAGCAATGGTTGCAATGACCATTGAAATCGGGAACATATACCAAAATTCTAAACTCATAGTTATT
>CAZTXK010000134.1:3216-6576 GCA_964617275.1 uncultured Dactylococcopsis sp.
AAAATCGAACCTGAGCAGATGAGTTTTTCCTGAGAATAGAGAAAGTTACCACTAATCATTAATAACACCCTAAACTGTCTCGGGTAGCTACACCTGTCACTGGGTTGACTCCTTCGGCTCTTTCACAGAATCGCTTAATTTGATAGCGATCTAAAATCGCATCAGTGAAATCAGCGCCAGCAATTTTAGTATTTTCAAAACTGCTGCGACTCATGATTGTTCCAATGAAGATGGCATTTCTTAAATCTGCCCCATCAAAAACGACGCGATCCATTAAAGCACCACTAAGATTGGCCCCTGATAAATCAGCATCAATTAATTTTCCTTCGGTAAACATAGCATTTTCTAAATTGGAGCCATGAAAGTCCGTGCGTCGCATATCAGCAGCCGCAAAAACCGCCCCCACTAAATCTTCATTAGAAAAATCGCGATCGGAGACAACAGTATGGGTATAGTTAACACTTTTATCTTGGGCAACCGCTGGTTGAGCATCGAGTAAAATCCAAATTCCTGCTAATAAAAAAGCAATGGCAAGGTAGAAAAGCCGTTTTAAGAGTTTCTTGATCATGACCCGTTATTTGTTAAAGTATCTTTTATAATTACTAACTAAAAGTTTATTATTAACGATTTAATCTATGACGACAACAATTATTCCCGTTATTCTAGCGGGGGGAAAAGGAGAACGCTTTTGGCCCCTAAGTCGCCGTGAACGCCCGAAACAGTTCTTATCTCTTGATGGTAGCGGAAACACGCTTTTACAAGCAACTGCCAACCGATTACTCAATTTAGCCTCAGGGTGGGAAAATCTTTGGGTGATTACCTCCGAGATGTTAGCGTATCGAGTGCAAGAACAATTGCCAAAACTCCCCACAGAAAACTGCTTAGTAGAACCGGAAGGAAAAGATACTGCCCCGGCGGTGGCATGGGCGAGTCTCGAAATTGCCAAGCGGTATGGAGAGGATGCAGTCATTGCCTTTTTCCCTGCGGATCACTGGATTGGGGATAGTGAGAAATTTGAAAAAACGATCGCGGCAGGAGTAGAATTAGCCACCCAAGAAGCTGCCATTGTCACCCTTGGGATTAAACCCACCTATTCGGCAACGGGTTACGGCTATATTGAACAGGGAGAAACAACAGGAAACTATAATGCCCTCCCCACTTATCGGGTTACACGCTTTACCGAAAAGCCCGATCGCGCTACTGCCGAATCCTTTATTAAGACTCAACGCTTTAGCTGGAATAGTGGGATGTTTATCTTTCGCGCTGGGGTGGTTTTGGCAGAGTTAAAACAATATGCCCCTGAAATTTTAACCCCTCTCCAACAGCAAGGAAAAGCCGCCTATTCCGATCTCCCGAAAAATAGCATTGATTATGCCTTAATGGAAAACACCCAACTGGCTTATGTAATTCCCAGTGAGTTTGGTTGGGATGATTTGGGAGACTGGAAAGCGTTGGAACGATTATTGAAAGGGGAAAAAGCGAATGTAGAAGTGGGAAATCATTTTGGCTTCGATAGCCAAGGTTGTATTATTTATAACGCTAACCCTGAAGAGACAGTGGTAACCTTAGGACTAGAAGATGTGGTGATTGTGCGCGATCGCGGCGTTACCCTTGTTGTGAAAAAAGATCGCACCCAAGACATTAAACAGCTTCTAAAAGAACTACAAGCAGACAATCGCTTCCACAACCTGTTATAAGGGTGATGTAACAATCTTTAACATGGCACGAGAGAAAACCTGTGGTCTTCCTTACTCAAAATACCAGTCGTCAACGAGAAATTTTAGAAGTTGTATTCCGCAACGGTTGGGATTATATGCGTCGCCTTCTCACCGTTGGCAAGGCAGAATCCCCTGAATTGCCCACGCCGACAGTGCTTCGGAATATCCTTGTGGATTTGGGGCCAGTTTATGTCAAATTTGGACAACTTTTAAGCACTCGCCCTGATATTATTCCTGCTGAGTATGTGGAAGCCCTCACTGCATTACAAGCCAATGTTCCCCCTGTTGCTTGGAGTCGCATCGAAGGCGTTTTAAAAGACCAATTAAATGCCCCTGTCGAAGAAGTATTTTCCCAATTTAATCAAGAACCGGTGGCTGCAGGCTCGATCGCGCAAACCCATCGGGCTACCCTCAAAAGTGGGCAAGAAGTGGCCGTGAAAGTCCAACGTCCCGGCATTGATCAGATAGTAGAACAAGATATCAGCTTAATTAAAGGCATTGCTGAATTAGTCTCTCGAACTGACTTTGGAGAAGACTATGATGTGGTTGCCCTTGCCGAAGAATTTACCAACGCCCTCCGTGCTGAACTCGATTTTACTAAAGAAGCTGGCTATACTGATCAACTTCGCGGAAACTTAACTAATAGTCGTTGGTTTGATACCAAACAAGTGATGATTCCTAAAATTTATTGGGATGTCACCACAGAAAAATTAATGGTGATGGAATGGCTAGAAGGATGTCCGATTTTAGAAGCAGACATTCCTGAGTCTCAACAGAAACGCCGCCAAGAAATTACTACTTTATTATTTCGCGTCTTTTTCCAACAAATTTATATTGATGGCTTTTTCCACGCTGATCCCCATCCTGGGAATATCTTTTATCTCAAAGATGGACGGCTTGCCCTAATTGATTGTGGCATGATTGGACGGCTTGATCCCCGCACCCAACAAGTTTTAACGGAAATGTTACTGGCTGTGGTGGATATTGATGCCCAACGTTGTAGCCAATTAACCTTAGAACTTTCAGAAAGTGCGGTTGGCGTTAATTTAAGTAATCTTGAAAACGATTATGATCGGATGTTGCGAAAGTATTATAATCTCAGTATTTCCCAACTTAATTTTAGTGAAGTTTTCTATGAAATTTTAGAAGTATCTCGGAAAAACAACATCAAATTACCCAGTAATATGGGGCTTTATGCTAAGAGTTTAGCCAATTTAGAAGGACTAGCAAGAGGCTTTAATCCTGAAGTTAATTTATTAGAAGAAGTTAAACCCTTAATGACCGATTTATTTCGGGAGCAAATTTTTGGCAGCAACCCTCTTCCCACCCTATTAAGAACAACGTTAGACCTCAAAAGTTTATCTTTACAGGGGCCAAGACAATTAGAATTATTATTAGATCGGGTAACCTCAGAAACCCTAAGCTGGAACTTCAATATTCGAGAATTAGAGTCTTTACGACGGAGTTTAGATGATTCAGCGAACCGAGTTTCTTTTAGTATTATTGTCGCCGCTTTAATTATGGGGGCAGCCACAATTTCCGCCAATGCCCAAACGCCACAGTTATCCTTAATTAGTAATGTTTTATTTGCGGCTGCCAGTTTGATTGGATTTTGGTTAATCGTCAGTATTTGGCGATCTGG
>CAZTXK010000135.1:0-5046 GCA_964617275.1 uncultured Dactylococcopsis sp.
GCTTGATATAACTCTAGAACATGATGATCCGCGAGATGATAAAAGACTTTTCGCCCTCGCTTTTGATATCCCACAAGGCGCATGCTGCGTAAATTACGCAACTGATGAGACACTGCCGATTCACTCATATTTAAACTTTCTGCCAAGTCACAGACACAGAGTTCCTGTTGTGCGAGTAGGGATAAGATTCGTAGGCGGTTGGGATCACCCAAGAAACTGAAAAATTCTGCCATCCGTTGGGCTTTCTCTACAGGAAGCACGGTTTCAAGATATTCGCTGAGTTGATCAGCTTCCAAGGGATGAGTAACTTCACAGGAGGGAATGTCTGATGATACTTGAGCAGTCATAATTAAAAAATTGGATGGTTTAGCAACTAGGCTTCTTTACATTGTATAGCACTACCAACAATTGCCAGTTGCCTATTGCCAATGACGAATGGTATTACTTTGGGTATTTTGACTTCTTGCAAATTTTTCTCTTTTTTGTCATTCTATAGATAATGAGTTGAGAATATATTGCATCTGTATTGTAGGGAGACTGACGTGAGCGGAAGTAAGAAACAAGTAACAACCTTTGTCTTAGAAGGGCGACTTCTGGATACTTTAGGGAAATCAGCGTTAAAACCCAAGTATATGCGCTTGGCAACGGCTGAGGGGGAACAACTGCTGAAAATTAGTAAAGAGTTGCGTCCACTGCTGAGTCAAAATCAATTGGAGATGGGTAGCTGGATCAAGGTTTCTGGAAAAGAAACCTATAAGCCGAAAAAAGGAAAACGATCCAGAAAAATTAAAACCATTGATTCCCATCCTGATTTAGCAAGTTCTCCACAGCCTGTAACGGTGAAAGAGAAAGGAAAAAGTAAGGAAAAACCCAAAAAAGAGAAGAAAGAGAATATTCTGGTATGTCAGAAGTCTTCTTGTTGTAAACGTGGCGGAAAAGCGGTTTATCAAGCAGCGATGGAAACGGTGGAAAAACATGAACTGCGCGATCGCGTTCAGGTGAAACCCACTGGCTGTATGGGAAAATGTAAAAAGGGTCCTTGTTTAGTGATGCAGGCGGATAAATCTCGTCATATTGGCATTAAGCCCGAAGAAGTCCCTGATTTAATTGCTCAACGCTATACGCCAGTAGCTTCATGACTCAAAAAAAATCCCCCGACTGATAATCAGCTTTCGGGGGAACTGTTGTTATGAAGATCTTAAATTAAGATTTGTTAGTGTTATTGCCAACCACTTGGGCTTTCAGGTTATTAAACTCTGAGGATAATTCCTGACGAGTAGAAGCCCGTAGCAGGTAACGATAGATAAACCAGCCTGTATAACCGAGTCCCACTAGCTCGAAAACAGGGGACAATAGGGGAACGCCATTAATCGCGCCGAGAACAGCAAAGGTGACTTTAACGGTAATAAAGGCAACAATAAAGAGTAAAATAACCAGCAGCGGTTGCTGATAATCGGCAAAGAATTGCCCGATGTAGTTAGGAAGTTTGGCAATGACATCAACAACGGGTTTGACTTGTTGTTGCCATTCTGGTGTACTATTAGCAGTTGCCAGTGGGCTTCCAGTTTCAGTATTAATTTCGGCTTGGGTTTGTTTTTCTTGAGTTTCTGTTGGTTGTTCCATCATTAACAATTCCTTCTTTATTAGAGACAACTTATGATCACTTATCTTAGACAATCTGCGATCGCAGCTGTCTTTCCTCTAGTTGATCTTATCAGAGAATTTCCCGACCATTAACCAACGATTGCAACTATATTTGATTAAATAAGGAGACTCTTGCCTCAAGAATGAACTTTTGTAAATTTTTAGCCTCCTTACTGCTTAATTCCCCAAAACTCACGAATGCTATGAATAACAGGTGGAGCGATTCGTAAATCAGCATGAGAAACCCCAGAAATGCAGATACATTTGGCATAATTAAATTGTGTGGAACGGACAGAAATTGTCCCATCTGTTCTTAGAAAATAATTACTGGCAATGCTTAGAGTGGGAATGAATTTGGCAATATTTTCGGCTAAAGTTTGACGGTTTTTAGCTAATTCGGTTGCGACTCCAATTCCTAAGCGTAAGGGATCAATAATTCGAGCTAATTCGGCTCCTTTAATGGGAGAGGCAATTAAAACTAAACTTTCCACTCTTGACCACCATTCGGGATGATTTTTTAGGATTTCTAACCAAATTAAGCCCCCCATAGAATGACCAATAATTCTAATGGGAACATGAGGAAAATGATGAAGATAATACTGCGCGATCGCGCTAACTTGAGCAATCAAAGGCTCGATGCGCCACCAAGTTCGATAATATCCTAAATTGGGCGTAATGACGACGGTATTTTCTAATCTTAAACGATTGGCTAAAGTTCGCATCGTTACCGAGGTATCCGCCCAGCCATGTTGTGCAAACAGAAGATAATCTGGAGCATTGAACATTTTTTTCTAGAGAATGCGTAATTGGTTCAATTAATTGGCTTAAAAAGATAAAATATCACCCGAGAGTATAAGAGGAGGAAATGATGAGAGCGATCGCGATGACAACTAATGGCAGTCCCAGTGTTTTACAACCGCAAGATGTCATTAGCCCCAAAATTAAATCCTCACAAGATATTTTAATTCGTCTTCACGCAGCTGGGGTGAATCCCGTGGATACCAAACTCCGTCGCGGAGGGACATTTTACCCCGAACAACTCCCCGCCATTTTAGGCTGTGATGGCGCTGGTGTTGTCGAACAAGTAGGAAGTGAAGCAACCCGATTTCAGGTAGGAGATGAGGTTTATTTTTGTTACGGTGGACTCGGTAAAAAAGGCACTGGGAATTACGCTCAATATGCGGTAGTGGATGAACGATTTGTGGCGAAGAAACCGCAATCTCTCTCTTTTGCAGAAGCTGCGGCTGCCCCGTTAGTCTTGATTACCGCTTGGGAAGCCCTGTATGATCGGGGACGATTAGAAGCAGGAAGACGAGTCTTAGTTCACGCTGGAGCTGGCGGTGTCGGTCATGTCGCGATTCAATTGGCGAAATTAAAAGGAGCAGAAGTCTGCACCACGATTAGTTCAGCAGAAAAAGCGCAATTTGTCAAGGAATTAGGAGCGCATCCCATTAATTATCAAGAAACTGATTTTGTGGATGCCGTTAATGATTGGACAGATGGAGAAGGGGTAGAATTGGCCTTTGATACCGTTGGGGGAGAGAATCTAGAAAAAACCTTCCCTGCGGTGCAAGTTTATGGGGATGTGGTAACGATTTTAAGCCCCAGTGAAAAGACAAATTGGAAACAAGCGCGATCGCGCAATCTCCGCATTGGTTTAGAATTAATGTTAACCCCGCAATTGACAAATAATGTCGAAGCCCAAATTGCCCAAACCCAGATTTTAGAACAATGTTCTCGTCTCATTGATCAAGGAGGCTTAAACATTCATCTTCAGCAAACCTTTCCCCTAGAAAAAGCTAGAGAAGCCCATAAAATGATCGAGGCGGGAGGAATGACCGGAAAACTTGCTTTAGTGATGGAATAAGTCAGTTGAAAGTTTAATTCCGAAAAAATCCAGAATCATCTAGGAACTATTTGGGACTTTATCCATTACTACAAGGCACAGCTTGCAAAACTGATCATTACTATGCAAGACTACCCACCTGCTTAACAAATAACAAATAATATAGTATTATTTTATCCCCGGCTTTTTTGGTGGAACTGTCAATTGAACTGACTCAATCTCGTGTAATTCATTGAACCAATCTCGCAAATGGGGATACTCATTTTTCCAATCCTTATTGAGGCGTAAATCATGATAGGCAAAAGAACAAAGCGCGGCGATATCAGCAAGTGACCAAGTTTCGTTACCTAATAAGTATTTAGTTTGGCTGAGTTGCTTTTCAAAAACAGGAATAATACGGGAAATTTTTTCTTTTAAAAGCGTCTGATATTTACTTAATTTTCCTTGATTAAATAACCCTTGAATCCAAAGATCAATGACATGATCCCCAAAAGTATCTGCCATCTCTTCCCATTTGCGACAAGCAATTTTTTCCTGAAAGGTTTGGGGACAAAAATGAGGGTGAGGATATTTCTCTTCTAAATACTCCGCAATTAAAGAGGAATCCCAAATTACTGTGCCATCTTCATCGACAAAAACAGGCACTTTACCAATGGGGGAAATTTTCAAAAAATACTCAGGCTTCGCACTTAATTCAATGGCTTCTAACTCATAATTAATGTTTTTCTCCATTAATAAAATACGGATTTTACGAGAAAAATTAGATTGGGGATGATAGTATAATTTACAGCTCATAAGTCTTCCAAGGCTTCAATAATGGCTTCAAGCGCGATCGCGCAATGTGTCCAATGGGTTCCCCCCTGACAAAACACAATATAAGGTTCTCGCAGTGGCCCATCGGCAGATAACTCCGAGGTGCTGCCATCAATAAACGTTCCCCCTGCCATAACTAACTCACTTTCATAACCCGGCATTTCCGCAGGCACAGGGTCTAAATATGACCCCACAGGAGACTGTTGTTGTAAAGCGCGGCAGAACGCCAGTAGCTTTTCCTTACTTCCCAGTTTAATCCCCTGAATGACATCCCGTCGGGGCGTTTCTGGAAGGGGATTCACTGGATAACCCAACTGCTGAAAAACATGGGAAATTAAATGCGTTCCCTTAAGGGCTTCTCCCACCATTTGGGGGGCTAAGAATAAGCCCTGAAATAAGAGACGATTTTGGTCAAAGGTTGCGCCTCCCTCGCTACCAATTCCAGGGGCAGTGAGACGGCAACAAGAGGCTTCTACTAGCTCTTTTTTTCCAGCGAGATATCCCCCAGCAGTGACAATGGTTCCCCCGGGATTTTTAATCAGAGACCCCGCAATTAAATCGGCACCCACTGCCGGCGGTTCTTGGGTTTCCACAAACTCCCCATAACAGTTATCCACAAAACATACCGTCTCGGGATTCTGTCGCTTAACGATTTGAATAATACGCTCAATATCAGCAATAGAAAGGCTTTCTCGCCAAGTATAACCACAGGATCGTTGAATAAAGACTAGACGAGTGTTTGC
>CAZTXK010000135.1:5146-6548 GCA_964617275.1 uncultured Dactylococcopsis sp.
ATCGCAGCCATTCATCTGGTTGCCCTTCTAGCCTTCCTTCCCAACTTTTTTAGTTGGTCAGCAGTGGGAGTGGCTCTCATCATGCACTGGGTTACAGGAGGGCTAGGCGTAACCTTAGGCTTCCATCGTCTTCTCACTCACCGTAGCTTTGAAGTTCCGAAATGGCTAGAATACTTCTTTGCTTTTTGTGGAACCCTGTCAGCTCAAGGCAGTGTCATTGATTGGGTAGGGCTCCACCGTATGCATCACAAATATTCTGATAACAATCCTGACCCTCATAATTCTGAGAAAGGATTCTGGTGGAGTCACATGGGTTGGATGATACATGAGATTCCAGTAGAAAAAGATATTCCTAGATTTACAAAAGATATTAATTCTGACCCCGTTTATCAATTTTTATCGAAATATTTTATTCTTATTCAAGTTGCCTTTGGTCTTTTCTTATATGCCCTTGGTGGTTGGTCTTTCGTCATTTGGGGCGTATTTGTCCGCCTAGTGGCTGTCTTCCACTGCACTTGGTTTGTTAATAGTGCCACTCACAAGTTCGGTTATCAAACTTATGAATCGAAAGATCAATCTCGTAACTGCTGGTGGGTTGCTTTACTCACCTATGGCGAAGGCTGGCACAATAATCATCACGCTTATGAATACTCGGCTCGTCACGGCTTAAAATGGTGGGAACTCGATATCACTTGGATGACGATTCGTTTTCTGGAAATAATTGGTTTAGCGAAAAACGTTAAACGCATTAAAGCCTAGATTTTTGCCCCGCCCTCAACTTGGCGGGGCTTTTTCAGTTGCAAATTTTGTTGCTATAATAAGAGTTTGCGTGGCCACCTGTAATCTTTTGGGTGGCGATTCTTTTGTTCTATCTGGGAAGGTTATAGTAAATATCATGGCGAAACGATTACAAGTTGTTTTACACAAAGACGTGAAAAAGCTCGGTCAAGCTGATAGCATTGTTGAGGTTTCCCCCGGCTATGCTCGGAATTATCTTGTTCCCCAAAAGCTGGCGAGTTTTGCTACGCCTGGGGTGCTTAGACAGGCTGAACAAAGACAAGAGAAAGAACGTCAACGTCAGCTCGCAATTCTGAAAGAAGCTCAAGATCGGAAAACGGCTCTGGAAACAGTGGGTCGCTTTACGATTCGCAAGCAAGTCGGTGAAGGGGAAGCTATCTTTGGAACAGTGACTCCCCAAGATGTGGTAGATGTGATTAAGGAAGTCACAGGACAAGACATTGATCGTCGTGGCGTGGTCTTACCCGATGAGATTAGTCGCATTGGCTTCTATAAAGCAGAGGTAAAACTCCATCCCGAAGTAACCGCTCAAATTGAAATTCAGGTGGCTTCTTTGTAATGGGCTTGTTAATTGCTGCGGTGGCAATATCCATGGGACGGTTAT
>CAZTXK010000136.1:0-6529 GCA_964617275.1 uncultured Dactylococcopsis sp.
TCAGTTAGTTTTAATAAAATCTCTTGATGAAATTCGCGAGTGATGGGATACAGCCCAGCAAAAATCAACCCCCCAATTAAGACGACGCTAGGAATGGGGCCAATTAACCAGCGAATCGCAAGTAATGCGGAATCCGGTTGGGCAACATCAGCAACTTTTTCGCCATTACCAGAGACTAATCCCGCCCATTCTAGAATTTGTCCGACGAGAAATAGCGCGATCGCGATCGCGATTTTTTGCAATTGCACCACAAAACCATAAAAAATTCCTTCCCGCCGTTGTCCGGTTTCCAATTCATCTAAATCCACCACATCGGGTAACATCGACCAAGGAATGAGATAAGCAACCGCTAATCCCGCCCCTGCTAAAATGCCAATACCATACATGGCCACCACTTGACCGGGTTGTAACAAAAATAATCCCGCTTGGGCGATTAAGGTTAAGGGAATGGCAACACAATAAACCTTTCGCTTCCCCCAACGTTGTCCCCAATAACTCCAAAATCCCATCATTAGCAATCCCGTTCCCTGCACTGCCAATGCCATTTGGGTAAAGTGATGGTCAGGGAGTTGCATCCAGTTCACCACAAAATAGGGCAAAATAGTTGCTGTTATTTGTACCCCTAACCAAGAACACAGATAAAGCCCCACCACCAACAGAAACGGGCGATTACTTAGGGCAATGCGAACTTGCTGCTGAATGGGGAGTCGCGGCGGGCGAGATACCTGATTGCGTTTGTTTCGTAACCATTGAAAGCGTCGATACGTGCCAAAGACACAAAGATAAACCGATAACGTCGCGATCGCGCCGCCAATACTGCCCACAATTAAATATTTCTGTTCTGGGTTATCCACCAAACTAAAAATGCCCTGAGCAATCACTAATCCCAGAATACTGCCCCCAATACTAAATCCCGCCTTATAACTAATTAAGCTCGTGCGTTCATCATAATATTCCGTCAACTCCGCCCCTAAGGTATCGTAGGGCAAAATCACCGAAGTAAACGCCACATGAAAAATAAGTCCGATCGCGCAATAATAGAGAAATAAGGCTTCGTCATTTAAAGGAGGAATCCACCACAAAAGGGCAAAACTAATCCCCAAAGGAATCGCCGCCACCACCATCCAAGGATAACGTCGTCCCCACCGCGAATTGGTGCGATCACTGAGCCAACCGATAATCGGATCATTAATGGCATCCCAAACTTTGCCCACTAGCAAAACCGTTCCTGCCAAACCCGCATTTAAGCCCACCACATTCGTCAGGAAAAATAGGAAGAAAAAAACTAAAACACTGCCTGGGACTTCACTAGCGAACTCACCGACACCATAACTAAATTGAGTCGATAAACCAATGGGACTGTTTTTCTCAGAGGGCGAATTGGATTTAGTAACCATAAACTTTTATGAGGACGAATAATTATTCTGATCCGATTTCGATCAATTAGCGCGACACACCAATTCCTGAAGCCCCCATAGGGGGGTTGGGGGGATAAGCTGTAACCTGAGTTTTTGAAAACGGTATGAGACAGTGTATCGAATTATTAATATGGTTTAAAGGTATAGTCATTCCAAATAAAAACCATCAAGCTGAGAGTGGGAGCATCTTGCTCCCTAGTAGCGACCGAGACGGTCGCATTACGGAAAATAATTGGAATAACTATAAAAGGTTTTTAACGCAATGAGAGTGAGTAACAACCGTTTAATGTTTTGGAAAAATTACCATTTTCCCTTGAGACTCTTCTCAGGTCTGGTTTGCACCTTTGCTTTAGCCAGTTGCGGCGGTTATCCCCAAGTGGTGGATTTACCCTTTTCTCAGGGAAGAGAAGGGTTTAATACCTCTGCTTCCGAATTTAAGCCGCAAATGTCGGATCGCTATGTTGCCTTTGTCTCAGATCGCAATGGTTCTCAGGATGTTTATTTATATGATTGGCGCGATCGCGCGTTCATTGACTTACCCGGACTCAATTCTCTCGATGAAATGGCGCAAAACCCGAGCGTTTCCCAAGACGGACGTTTAATTGCCTTTACCAGAACCCGTGGCGGCCGATCCGACATCTACTTATATAACCGCGAAACCCGAGCCAAACGCAACCTTACCGACAATTTATCAGCGCAAGTCAGAAACCCCAGCATCAGCGCCGATGGGTCAACCATTGCTTTTGAAGCTAACCCTGATGGCAATTGGGATATTTTTGTCTATAACAGTTCTGGGGAACGCCTTTATGATTAACAGCTTTAGTACGGTAAGCCGCGAAACCGTTTTACCTTGGGCTTTAACTTATAGCCACGGGGTTTATTACCATTACTTTCGTCATGATTTGCCGTCACTAACTGGTTTTCTTCAGCATCAGAGGGAGAAGGAGAGGCTTCTTGAACTGGCGTTTCCTCTGCTTGAGACGGAAATAACTCTTTCATTAAATCTTCGACAACGGGAACCAAAAACTTCTCTTGCTCGTCCCATTTTCCTAAAGCCTTTAAAACTAACTTAATGGTATCACTAAGGCTAGAAGGAAGATTCTTATAATCAAATCCTGGGATCAACTCATAAGCCCCTTGACTTGTCGCCCATCGTCGCTCAATATCGGAAATTGTCTTACGCTCCTGATTAGTCAAAATGATTTTGAGAGACGGGTAATTTTCTTGAACCCAGCGGCAGAACTCATAAGGATTCAAGTGATCAATGCACATCTCTAAAATCATGAGCTGGGGAAAATTTTCATCAGACAGGCTACTGCGCTGAATCACTTCTCGAAAATCAGCTTCAGGAGATTCCGCAATCCCGATTAAGCCTTGGCTTTCTAGAATCTTCTGCCAAATTTTATAATCAAAGTTGCTTTTCTGAACAACTACCACTGCATTACTCATATTTCAGTCACCTAAGGTAAGGGGTAAACGGCTAGTCGGCAATGTATTATCAATTTTTCGACATAGCTTGGGTGGGGAAAAAAGACAGACTTTAGCTATCTTTACTTTTTTAAAAGGAAGCAACGCTGAACAGGATAATATGGAATACTCTAATACTTGCTACAAATGATCCCCCATTCGCCCCCCTTCTCTAAGGGGGGTTGGGGGGATCGGTGTGTAGTGAACTTTTTTAGATTTCATATAAGCCCTAGCTTTCAGCTTGAATTATCGCTTCACCAAATTTGATAAGTAAACTTACCTTAATTGTACTGAATCATTGCTGACAAAATGTGACCAACTTAACATCCTAGTTCACCAGAACTACAGAGAGTTGGATCAGACAAGCCAAAAAGACAAATAATCACCACCACTGGTAATAAAGACTTATCATTCGTTATAATTCTTAAGACTTCCTAAAAATAATGTCAATCATTCTCTATAATTCTTCCAAAAATCTTTATATTCATAAACCAATTGAAGCAAAACCCCTATAATCGGTATAGGAATCTTAATTTTTCATTAACACATCTTGTCAAACTGTAAGTAAAAGTATAGCTAACGCTATCATAATGATGCCCCGAATCCTTGTTATTGATGATGATCCCGCCATTTCCGAACTATTGACCATTAACCTCGAAATGGCCGGTTATACCGTAGAACCTGCAAACGATGGAGTCAAAGGTCAAGCCCTTGCTGTACAAATACAGCCCGACTTAATCATGCTTGACTTGATGTTGCCTCGGGTGGATGGGTTAACCATTTGTCAGCGACTACGCCGAGATGACCGAACTGCTGATATCCCTGTTTTAATGCTCACAGCATTGGGTCAAACCCAAGACAAAGTAGAAGGCTTTAATGCGGGTGCTGATGACTATCTCACCAAGCCCTTTGAAGTTGAGGAAATGTTGGCAAGAGTTCGCGCCCTGCTTCGTCGCACTGATCGCATTCCCAAAGCTGCCAAGCATAGTGAAATCCTTAATTATGGGCCCCTCACTCTAGTTCCAGAACGGTTTGAGGCAATTTGGTATAACAAAACCATTAAATTAACCCATCTCGAATTTGAACTAATCCATTGCTTACTGCAACGTCATGGTCAGACTGTTTCCCCCAGTGAAATTCTCAAAGAAGTTTGGGGATATGATCCCGATGACGACATCGAGACCATCCGCGTTCACATTCGCCACTTACGCACGAAACTAGAACCGGAACCCCGTCACCCGATGTATATTAAAACGGTTTATGGGGCGGGCTATTGTTTAGAATTGCCAAGTGAGGTGGAAACAAGTAACCAACAAGTTAATCCATCGGCACTCAAAGAACAAACCTAACCTTACCTAGGAGGAAATTTATGGAAGTCAAACGTTTACCCGCTTTATCCGATAACTATATTTTTGTTCTCTATGATCCCAAGCAAAAAATTGCTGCCACTGTTGATCCCGCAGAAGCTAAACCTGTCTTAAATCTATTAAAGGAACTCAATGCAGAACTAGTTGCCATTTTTAATACCCATCACCACTTTGATCATGTGGGGGGAAATCGAGAACTGAAAAAACATTATCCGCAAGCGGTGGTCTATGGAAGTGCCAAAGATGAAGGGCGCATTCCCCACCAAAAAGTGTTTTTACAAGAAGGAGATACCGTCACTTTTGCCGGACGAACAGGAGAAGTTTTGTTTGTGCCTGGGCATACTAGCGGTCACATTGCCTATTATTTCCCTCCTGTAGAAGGAGCAGAAGTCGGAGAATTATTTGCCGGCGATACCATGTTTGTCGGGGGTTGTGGGCGTTTATTTGAAGGCACACCGACACAAATGGTGGACTCTTTAGGGAAATTAAAAGCACTACCCGATCAAACTCGTCTTTGGTGCGCCCATGAATATACCCTGAAAAATTATCAGTTTGCCGTCAGCGTAGAACCGAATAATCCCGTGCTGCAGGAACGGTATCAAGAAGTTCAACAAGCCCGTCGCGAGGGGAAAGCCACTGTTCCTTCCTTATTGGCCCAGGAAAAACAAACCAATCCTTTCCTGCGTTGGGAAGATCAAAATTTACAAACCGTAACCAAAGGAGAAAATGCCGTACAAACCTTTGGTCGCTTACGCGGAATGAAAGACCGCTTCTAAATAAGGAATGATTAATCATGAAAGCATTTGTCGCAGGGGCAACCGGGGAAACGGGACGCAGAATTGTCCAAGAGTTAGTCAACGCTAATATTCCCGTTCGCGCCATGGTCAGGAATTTAGAAACGGCGCAAACGATTTTACCCCCAGAAGCGGAGTTGGTTTTAGGGGATGTGTTGAAACCGGATAGCTTGCGCGAGGCGGTGGGAGACTGTACCGTGGTGTTATCAGCAACGGGAGCGCGTCCGAGTTTTAACCCCACTGGCCCCTATCAAGTAGATTATCAGGGAACCAAGAACCTCATTGATGTGGCGAAAGAGAAAAACATCGAGCATTTTGTGATGGTGTCTTCTCTATGTGTTTCTAAATTTTTCCATCCCCTGAACCTCTTTTGGCTGGTACTCTTTTGGAAAAAGCAAGCCGAAAGTGACTTACAAAAAAGTGGTTTAACTTATACCATTGTGCGCCCTGGGGGACTCAAAAATGAAGACACCCCTGATGCGGTGGTTATGTCAAAGGCTGATAGCCTATTTGAAGGCAGCATTCCTCGGCAAAAAGTCGCCCAAGTTTGTGTGCAAGCCCTAAATCAACCCCAAGCCCAGAATAAAATTGTGGAAATTGTGGCTCAACCTGAAGCCGTCTCTTCTAGCTGGGAAGAATTATTTGCTAAGGTCTAAAAGGGCATGGTTTGGGTTATTTTTGCCACCTTAACGGCGCTTTTTGAATCATTTAAGGATGTCGCAAGTAAGCGCGGGTTAAATACTTTAGATGAATATGTAGTGGCTTGGTCGATGATTTTTTTTACCTTGCCACTAATGCTTCCGTTATTAGGCATAATTGAGCGTCCAGAGTTAGGAGAAAATTTTATTTGGGCGTTATTGGCTGGGGGGAGCTTAAATGTTATTTCGATGTTACTTTATATTCGCGCTCTCAAGTTAGCGGATTTATCGTTAGCTGTTCCTTTAATAACATTTACGCCGTTATTTTTATTAGTAACTTCCCCAATTATTGTGGGAGAAACGCCAACAGCAATGGATGCTGTGGGAATTTTTTGTATTGTTAGCGGCTCTTATCTCTTAAATTTACAACAAAAAGAGCAAGGTTATTTTGCCCCTTTTAAAGCGCTGGTCAAAAATAAGGGGTCACAATTGATGTTACTGGTGGCTTTAATTTGGAGTTTTAGCTCAACGATTGATAAAGTCGGGGTGCAAAATTCCTCACCGACGTTTTGGGCGATCGCGATTTATACTTATATTGCTGCTGGAATGTTGCCAATTATGCTCTTAAAATCTCCTAAGGGCTTGCAACAAGTGGTTCAAAATTTACCCACGCTGGTTCCCATTGGTTTATTACAGGGTTTAGTGGTTCTCTGTCAAATGCAGGCGATTAGTTTAACTTTAGTCGCTCATGTAATTTCTATTAAACGCATGAGTGCTTTATTAAGTGTTATTTGGGGACATTTAATTTTTAAAGAAAAGGGCTTAAAAGAACGCATAACTGGGGC
>CAZTXK010000137.1:0-1697 GCA_964617275.1 uncultured Dactylococcopsis sp.
CGCATTTTACCTATTTAACTTAATTTTTAGTAAAATAGTTTTTGCTTATTGATTTCATCCTGTTTCGGGCTTATTTTCCAGAGGATTATATTTTTAAAACAGAAGGTTACCCGCTTTTTCCTCTAGGTTTTGGAGTTAATCGAAGAAATCTAAAGCGGGTTAATTGGTTTCGTTTTAATTTACGTTTATTTACATGATTGGTATTCGTTCCTTGTCGTTAGTCAATTGTTACTCGCGTTAATCATTAATTACGAGTTATTATTGGGTTTGTTAAATTGATCTTTATGGGGAAATAAGGTCACCATTAATCGTTCAACATGAGTTTGACCGTAAATTGTGGCTTGATTACGGGATTGCTCAGTGTTGTTTTCTTGATCAGTATCGGGGTTTTGATTCCAGGGATCTTCTTCTACCTTGTTATTGTTATCTTGGGTTTTATGATTGCTGTTGCTTGCAGAGGAAACTTCTGGAGCATTATTAGACTCGGAACTGGTTGCACTTCCATTATTATCGGGATTAAAGTGACTACTTTGTCCATTTTGAGACGTGGAAGCTTTTTCAGCGCGACCGGGATCCCCCAAAAGACTACCCGGAGAGACTAGCTGCCTTTCCTCAACAGAGGTGGAAATTAGGGTACTCGCTGCGCCAATACAAGCGCGATCGCTGATTTTTCCCGACCCCACAATTAAGACTCCCGCGCCTAAAATCACTCCTTCGCCAATTTCAATCGTGCCTTCATTTGCGGTTAAAATTGTTCCCATTCCAATGCAAGCCCCTGCTTTGATGATAATCCGTCCCTGGGCGGTCGCTTGGAGAATGACCCCCGGCGCGATCGCGGCAGTTTCGTCAATTGTCACCTCACCGCTGACATATACTTCGGTATGACCTGTTGTAGGCAAGGAAAGCGCAGACATGGGCGATAGCCACTAAATGGCTTCCAAATAAGGTTTACAAACATTAAAGTATTTAATCAGGAGTAAGCTCAGTAAAGGACTGACCCCTGATCCCGCATCGACCAACGGTCGCAGCAGGCACCTCTCGTTTAGGGAGGTGTAATCTGCGACTTAGGCAGGCTGCTGAATCGTCGTTTCCAACACACGGCGTTTGGCTTTCGGATCAATTCCGACTAGGCGCACATATTCTCCCTTGTGTTCGGCAAGAGAGTTCTCTAAAGCTGATAACACATCTCCTTCGCGGGTGCTTTCAATGGGAGAACCACCCTGCCAAGAATTACGACTAAAGCGACGTTTATCCGCGTGTTCCGTGCCAATTTTATAGCCCTGCTTGAGCAGCGATCGCACTTGTTCCACGGTATTTTTATCTAAATGACCTTTGGCACTGCCATTTTTTTGAGAGGCTTGGCGTTGGTTGCTCTGGTTGTACTCCCCAAATCCTTTGCCCGCAGACTGAGATTTTGAGCTAGTAGCATTGGCTTGTTGTCCGGGCTTTTGAATTAAAGTTTCCACAATGCGACGCTTGGCTTTAGAGTCAATGCCCACTAAACGCACATAATCCTTGCTGTGTTGCGCCAAATGAGATTCCAACTCGGCTAAAACTTGTTTCGCATTCCCTTCAATTAAGCCTGCATTTTGCCAAGAATTACGACGGAAACGGCGTTGATCAGCATATTCTAAGCCAATAGTATAGCCTTGACTAACCAAGGATTCTACTTGTTGTCTCACCTCATCACTGAGTTG
>CAZTXK010000137.1:1797-6523 GCA_964617275.1 uncultured Dactylococcopsis sp.
CTAATGCGATAGCCCTGACTTAAAAGAGAACGCACTTGTTCGACAACGTCTCGATCTAAACCACTGCTATTTCCTCCTTGACTGGATTGATAATTACGGTTGCTGCGACCGCTTTGGCTTTGATAATTCCCCTGAGTGCTATTCTGGCTCGGCTTATCTTCGGGGGTTTGAATCATGGTTTCTGAAACCCGACGTTTGGCTTTGGGATCAATGCCGAATAAACGGACATATTCCCCTTCATGATCAGCCAAGCAGGCTTCTAGAGATTGAATCACACTGCGCTCTTGTCGATCTTTAATGGGAGCGCAATTTTGCCAGGAATTACGGCTAAAGCGACGCTTATCGGCGTGTTCAGTACCAATTTGATAGCCTTGCTTGAGCAGCGATCGCACTGCCTCAATTGCTTCCGGTTTCAAGGTTGTTCCTCCCTGTTGTGTATTATTTCTACTTGCACTTGCTCCTCCATTAGAGGAAGCACTCGGATTCCCTTTTTGATTGTTTTCGGTTCCAGCTTTCCCATTATCAGAGGCTTGAGGCATTTTTCCTTCATTTCTGACGCTAATGATACAGTTTGCATCTTTAGCACACTGGTATCCTGCTCTGAGAGCCTCATTCACCTCAACCACATGATGAGCAAATTGGCGATCTGACTCTTGCACTTCAGGTAGGCGATTGGCTTCTTGTTGGTTGGTAATCACTGAGCCAGAAGAAATATATTTTCCAGGGGGGATTTCTACATCCTGAATTAGGGCGTGCATCATCACAATGCAATCATCACCAACCCGAGCGTTAAATACAGTGGAACGGAAACCAATAAAACAATTGTTTCCGATATAACAGGGCCCATGAATTAACGCCATGTGGGTGATACAGGTATCTGTCCCAATCCAGACCGAATATTCCTTCTGATCATCCCCAACCACACGCCCCTCTTCTAACCCATGAATGACCACGCCATCTTGGATATTGGTATCTTCTCCAATCGCAAAGGGGAAGCCTTCATCGGCTCGAATTGAAGTACCTGGGGCAACTAAAACTCCTGGGCCCACTGAAACATCCCCAATAATATTCGAGAAAGAGTGAACATAGGCGGTTTCATGGATTTTTGGCTCCGAAAGAGCCTTTGACCAGGGAGTTGGTGGAGCCGCTTCACTGCGGACTGCCATTTTTGGTTCCTCCTAAATATAAATGCTTGTTTAATTAACTACGAGGAAACGTCACTATTGGTATTCCCCGTAAATTCGGCGATTATCCACGGTAACGGTATCAATAATGGCAACAACCATCGCATCGAGGGGGCGGTTATGATGACCTTCTTCTTGGCGAGCCGCACTACCTCGATTGACTAATACCCATTCTTCGAGTCCCGCTCCCACGGGATCAGCGGCGACTTCGTATTTCGGGAGGAGTTCGCCATTTTCATCAAGAAACTGTAGTAAAAGCAATTTTACGCCAGTCATACTGGGCAGTTTTTGTGTGCCAACTACTGTCCCCCGAACTTTTGCCATTTGCATAATTTAGATTATTGACGGGTAATGTTACGAGGATTCCCCACACCTTCTCGGAATTGTTCCACTTCTTCGGTATAACGAATGGGAAGCACATATTCTAAGTTTTCGTGAGGACGAGCAATAATATGGGTGGATAAAACCTGTCCTCCATTAACTCGTTTAACCGATTCGGTTCCGGCGTTAATGGAAGCCTGTACTTCTGAGACATCACCGCGCACAATCACGGTGACACGCCCTGTGCCAATTTTTTCATAGCCTACTAGGGTCACCCGGGCGGCTTTCACCATCGCATCCGCTGCTTCCACAACGGCGGGAAAGCCTAAAGTTTCGATCATTCCAACTGCAATTGCCATAAGTTTAATTTCCTTTGATTGGGGTCTGGTTTTCTATACCGATTGCTGTGGGGACATCTCAGGATTGAAATGTCCCCTGATATTATCGAAATTGTTCTACTGCTTCGGTGTAGCGAATCGGTAGCACATATTCTAAGTTTTCGTGGGGACGAGCAATAATGTGGGTGGATAAGACTTCGCCACCATTGACTCGGTTGGCTGAGTCCACCCCAGCCGTCACTGAGGCCTGTACTTCTGAAACGTCACCACGAACAATTACGGTGACACGCCCCGTACCAATTTTTTCATAGCCGACGAGAGTCACTCGCGCGGCTTTGACCATCGCATCTGCTGCTTCGACGACAGCAGGGAAGCCTAAAGTTTCAATCATTCCAACCGCAATTGGCATTTTTGTTTTCCTCGATTATCAAGCTAGAGATTTATCTATACAAAAGCGTCAAATTTGGCCTAATACAGAGACACTTCTCCCGAATCATCCGCTTCGGCAGATTCAGGGAAAGCCCTGCGTTATGAGGAATTCGGTTCTCCTCAAAAAAACTTCGGTGCTACTTTCTGACGGGCAGGTTATTTTCCCTACCACAAAAAAGCATAAATGACGTTGTCGCTTTTGACAATATAAACTATGATAATATTTTCCAATTAGTCTGTTTAATATTTTTTAATGTTGATAATGACTCCTGATCCCAGCTTGACTCAGGCTTCCTTATCTGCAAAAAAAGTCAGACTGTTTGATCATTTTTTAAGGGAGGATCATTTCATCGCCATCAATTGAGGGTTAAGCTCTAAAATAGTTAGTCTCCCTACTTAAAATTGTATATTTTAAAGAATTCCTTGCTCGTTCCAAAATATTAAAGCAATTGAGTAAATTTTCCTATGAAAGTGAGTTGACGGCTTGATTTAACTTTTTTGATCTGGGTTAGATTCTTTAATTTTTAACATTATATATTTTTATATTTACTATAAATATAGCAAAACGACAACTTAAAATTAACAAAATTAAGATCAAAAAGAGAGGGATTAAGTAATTAAAAAAACAAAGTATTTCTCAATATCGGATTTTCGTTGGCAAAAAAAGATTGGTAAGTTTTTAAATAAGTAAACAAAAATGATACACTATTATACTAAAGTTAACTAAAATTTATAATAGGCGTTAAGGAAAGTTATTGATATGGGTGATCTGTTAATACAAGGGACCTGGTTAGTTCCTTTTTATGGATTAATGGGAGCAATCTTGACGCTTCCTTGGTCAATGCGACTGATACGGCGAACGGGGCCAAGACCGGCCGCCTATATTAATTTATTAATGAGCGCGATCGCGTTTTTGCATGGTTCAACGGTTTTTGCTCTTACTTGGGGAGATGAACCGAGAGAATTAATTTGGCATTGGTTCCAAGTTGCCGATTTAGAGCTTACCTTAGCCATGGAAATCTCTCCCGTTAGTTTAGGCGCATTAGAGTTAGTTACTGGCGTTACCGTCGTGACTTTACTTTATGGCTTAGGCTATATGGAGAAAGATTGGTCTGTAGCCCGTTTTTTTGGCTTAATGGGCTTTTTTGAAGCGGCGTTATCGGGAATTGCGTTAAGTGATTCTCTGCTTTTAAGTTATGGCTTGTTGGAGTTATTAACCCTTTCTACTTATTTATTGGTTGGCTTTTGGTATGCTCAACCTTTAGTGGTAACCGCTGCCAGAGATGCGTTTTTAACCAAGCGGGTAGGAGATATTATTCTCCTAATGGGATTAGTCGCTCTCTCTAGTTATGGGTTGGATTTAACCTTTAGCAGCATTGCTGAGTGGAGTGAAACGGCTGATTTAGCTCCTTTAACGGCTACATTACTAGGTTTAGCCCTCATTGCCGGTCCCGTGGGGAAATGCGCCCAATTTCCGCTTAATTTGTGGTTGGATGAGGCGATGGAAGCGCCAGCACCAGCTTCTTTAATGCGGAACTCGATTGTGGTAACTTCTGGGGCGTATGTTCTGATTAAGTTACACCCCATTTTTGAGCTATCTCCCATTGTCAAAGAAGTCTTGATTGCCATTGGCTTAGTGACTGCCGTGGGGGCTTCTTTTGTCGCGATCGCGCAGATTGACTTAAAACGGGCGTTATCCCATTCCACCAGCGCTTATCTGGGATTGGTATTTGTGGCGGTGGGATTAGGGCGATTAGATATTGCCTTATTACTGTTATTAATTCACGCGATCGCGAAAACCCTCTTATTTATGAGCGTTGGCTCAATTATTCTCACCACCAATGACCAAAACATCACCCAAATGGGCGGATTATGGTCAAAAATGCCCGTGACGACGATTTCTTTCCTTGTGGGGGCTTCTGGTTTAGTGGTCCTTCTTCCCCTCGGAAACTTCTGGGTAATGGGGCAATGGTTGGAACTAGAAAGAGTGAGTACCCTCCCCGAATGGTTACTCGCTTTTGTGTTGCTAATTAATACCCTCAGTGCCTTAAACTTAACGCGAGTTTTCCGCTTAGTCTTTTTAGGCGAACCGCAACCGAAAACCCGACGCGCCCCAGAAGTGAATTGGCCCATGGCATTTCCCATGGTTGCCTTGATTGTGATTGCCCTCCTTGCGCCGTTAATTCCCCAACGCTGGCAACTGTGGTTTGCCTCTAGTGGTTCTCTTGCCAGTGCCATTGAGGTCATCCAACAACCTGAGATGTCGCTACTTGTCTTATCTGGCATTGTAGGAGTCATTTTAGGGGCAACCATTGCGCTGCCGCGAACTTGGATGCGCCCAGTGCGGAGCAGTTCGCGCTTTCTCCAAGATTTTCTCGCCTACGACTTTTATTTAGATCGCATTTATCGCTGGAGTGTGGTGTTAGTGGTGGAATTAGCCTCGAAATTTAGTGC
>CAZTXK010000138.1:0-6519 GCA_964617275.1 uncultured Dactylococcopsis sp.
AATGACCAATGACTAATGACTAATGACTAACTTCATGGAGATAAGCGAGTAAATTCTTCTGGGTACGTTCATTTTCGGCGGGGGTTCCAATGGTAAGACGAATCCCATTCGCTGTATGACGGAGTAAGGTTCCTTTTTCTTTTAAGGTGTTAACCAATTCCTTTTGCTTTTTATTAATCTCTTCTAAAGACTCTCCCCTTAACCGGAAGTATAAGAAATTGCTGGCACTTTCCCACACTTTGATACGGGGTTCAGCTTGAAGAATGTTATATAATTTATCCCGTTCAGTTTGGATTTCTGGGACTTTGGCCAGTAATTGGCTACGATTTTGCAAAGCAATGATCGCGGCAGCTTGAGAAAATGTGGGAACATTATAGGGAAGTCGGACTTTTTCCAGTGCGGAAATGACTTCGGGATGGGCAATACAATAGCCAACCCGATGAGCCGCCAGACGGAAGGCTTTAGAGAAGGTGCGGAGAATAATCCAATTGGGATAGTTCGGAAGTTCGCTGACTAAAGAGTGACCGCTAAACTCAAAGTAGGCTTCGTCAATGACGATTAGAATTTCCTCTGGAAGTTGTTTTAGCCAGTCAATTTCCGCGTTGCTAAGAGGGTTTCCCGTGGGGGAATTGGGATGAACCATAAATAGCATTTTCACGGGATGACCGCTGGCTTCAGCTTGGGCAATGGCTTGATCCGCTTGTCCCCGTTTGATGGTAAAGTGGGTTTCTTCTCGGGGAACTGAAATTGGGGTCACCCCAAGGGTTTGGGCGATTATTTTATACATCGAGAAAGTGGGATCTGCGGTAAGAATTGAGGCGTTGGTTCCCACACAGGTGGCAATAAAGAGAGAACGGATAATTTCATCTGAGCCATTCCCGACTGAGATATTAGCAGAGGTGATGCCACTTTCATCAACATACTGCGCGATCGCGCTTTTTAACTCCCCATGACTGCCATCGGGATAGCGATTACTGCTTATAAGTTCTTGATATTGCCAAGCTAATTTTTCTTTCAATTCTGTTGGTAGATCATAAGCACTTTCATTCGCGTCCAATTTGTCGATTGAGGTGTCTCGTTCTTCCGGGTGGGAAGAATAAGCAACCAATTGATCAAGGGCAGGACGAAGGAAGTTAAACGCTTGTGGCTGAGGCTGATCAATCATGATAGTAATAAGGTTAGTTTCCTTGACGCGATTAGCTAGCGCGATCAATCGAGAGATTAATTGTTATTTTATATTTTCTTTCCCCTCTATGGGGTTTTTTGTAAACTTCCCCACCCAATTGCTCAGGCAATGTGGATGGGGCTTTCAGTAGCCCTAGAAATCCTACAAGATAGAATCTCCGAGCCTCCAGGACGCATTACAATTGATCGCCCCCATTTAGCTATCATTTCAGAAGCATTATCATCTGCATCTCCTTCCCAACGGCAATCAGAATTAGAACACTTAAAACTTTTATTGGTTCTTAGTCCAATGTGGTTACAACAATGGCAAGTTTGGCTGGTATAGGCTGGAGGAATAGCAATTACTTTTACTCCTTCCTTAATCCCTTTATACTCTAGAAACGTTCTTAACTGATAGAAAGCCCAAGAATTAGACCTTCTTCTTTCTGTTTTATTTCTTGGTTTTTCATTCGTTCGTTCACGAATCCCAGTCAGGTCTTCGATTGCCACTGCGGAGTTAGTCTCTTTTGCTCCTTTGATGATAGCTTTACTTATGTTGTGGTTAACCCACTTTTGATATCTCTTTTCGCGTCCTGATAACCGTTTCAAGACCTCTCGACATCTACGTCTAGATGATCTTGTGCCTTGACGCGCTTTTTTCTGAAGAGATGATCTTACTCTAGAAAACTTATCTCTTTTTTGTTGAACTTCTTTCCCGTCCCATCCTTGATTGGTGGATGTTCTAGCTATTTCCCGTCTCCCAAAATCAACACCGATTACTTTGTCAGTTTTTTGGGGTTCGGGATAATCAATGGTGACTTGAATATGGCAATACCATTGACCATCTTTATGTTTACAGATTTGAGCTGAAGTTGGCTTACGACCAGTCAATTTACCCTTATGATAATTGCTGGCTCTTAACGGTAGTCTTAATCTCTTACCAATAGTTGAGACACTAATTGTCCCATCTTTTTCCCGAAAAGAGAAAGTCCTACCGTCACAATCGAAGGAGGTAGGTTTGAAGCCTTTAACCTTCCGACCTTTATGTTTGGCAGTCTTTCGGTTAGAAGCGACTCTGGCGCAAGCACGAACAATATGGTTAGCCTTTAATCCAAACTTTTCTTTAACATCGTTATAGCAGACAGCCTGAATTGAATTGCGATTGGTTAAACGATGGTTTATGTTCTCATTAATCCAAGAGCAAGCATCAGCAAAAGTCTGAGCAGTTTCTTCAAGCTGAGTTGCCTGCTCAAGTTCTACTTCTAGCTTTACTACAATGGTTAGAGTCTGTTCCATCGTTACGAAATTTTCACCATAATTGAGTATATTAGCATAGAAATAAGTCGCTTGGCATTCCTAAGGCGCCGTCGTCGGAATTTAGTTCCGACGTTTATGAGCGCCGTCCCACAACTAATCCTTCGGATTTAGTTGGGGCATCCTGCCAAGATTAGGGTGAAAATTCCTTTAAGCTGTTTCACGTCAATGTTCTAAGTTAGCATTCGTTAAGTCATTTTACCCATAAAAGTTGCAATTGTTACGAAATGGTTACTGGATTTTTGCTAGGCTAGAGGTTAATTACAGGAAAATCTCTACTAGTTTATCTTAAAAACATCATCGAAACTGGGGGGATTAAACAATTAAACGGGGAGTTATGAGTGAAGTGGAGTCAATTTATATTCACATTATTGAAAGTAATCCCCATCTCAGGTCGCTTTTAGGTTGGCATTTGCAACAAGCAGGGTTTTTGGTGCGTCAATCTGGGACGATTGAACAGGCAAAAACACTTTTAGATAGTGGACAATTAACTTTAATCATTCTTGATTCGGATTTACCCGATGGTGATGGGTTAGAGTTTTGTTATTGGTTAAATCATTATCTGCAATCACGGATTTTAATGTTATCGGCTCATCATACGGAACAGAATGTGGTTGCAGGCTTAAAAGCTGGGGCTGATGATTATTTAGTTAAGCCTTTTGGCATGCGAGAGTTTATGGCGCGAGTAGAGGCGTTATCCCGTCGGTTAAAGGAAACGAATGCTCCCCTTTTATTGGATTATGGGGAATTAAAAATTCATCTCGCCCAGCGCAAGGTTTATTGGCAAGGGGAAAAAATTGAACTCACGCCGCAAGAGTTTAGTTTACTGTATGTTTTAGCCCAAGCGCAAGGAATTGCTCTCTCTCGCTTGGAATTACTGCACCGTGCTTGGCCAGAAGCCATTGATAATCCGCGCACCATTGATACCCATATTCTCTCGTTACGGAAGAAATTAGAGATGAATCCGCGTCAGCCAAGATTATTACAAACGGTGCGGAATGTGGGTTATTGCTTGAATACTCATTTTCTCAATGAAAAAATAGAGGTTACTTCTTCTCGCCAAACCTCACAAGTAGAAGTTTCTGCTGTAAATGAGACGCGATAAGGTTATAGTTGGTGTCAGTTCCTCATAACGGATAAAATAAAACAAGTGATACTGGGTATCAAGGCAAATCCTAAGATAATCAGAACAATCGTTCCGACAAGGGTAACGCCTCCCCATTTGGATATCCAATTATTAAGAATTGCGTCTTCTGGACTTTCAGGGGGATAGACAATTTTGACGCTTTCTCCCTCTTCATAGGAAGGAGGATTGGAGGATATTTTCGGTGAGAATTGATGGGTGTCTCCTGCGCGATCGCGAAATTCAATCACGGGTCGATACATTGTATCACCGTCACTATCGGTTTCTTCTTTCAGTTCCACCACTGATCCTTGCGTGGTTATAGCTTGATCAATCCAGTTACTGCGCTGATTTGCCCATAACCCTGTTCCCACTAAACCAAAAATGGCTGGTAAAGCTAACATTAATAAACCCAGAGAGGTAGCAAATAACTTTTGCTTAGAAATATTTCCCCCAATAAAATTAATAGTTAGGGGATAAGACCAAACCCTTCCCCGATCCGCTTTAGCAGCGCCAATTGCTGGGAAAACTACCGTTAATCCCCATAAAATCGGGATGAAAATAATGCCAATAATACTGATAAAAGCAATGATAAAGTAAAGAGTAGAAGAAATAATCCAATTGACGACAATTTGCCCATGTTGATCAAGATTGGGTTGGCGCGATCGCGCAAATTGCCAAATTAAAAGCGGTGTAATAACGCCGATATAAGGAATAGGAAGGATAAACCCTAATAATTGCGAAATATGGAGTAGTGTTGCCCAATTAGTCCTGTTTTGATTCATCTTTTTTGAGCCGAATAATGAAGGCAGTTCCCTGAGTGGGGTTTTCAGGAGGGGTTGCCGGGCTGATTAATTCAAGGTTCCCTTCCATTTGTTCCACGTATTCTTTAGCAATGGCTAATCCTAAGCCCGTTCCGGGGATGTCGCTTTCCGATTGAATGCCGCGATAGTGTCGCTCAAATATTTTGGGCTGATCTTCAGGGGGAATTCCTGTCCCATTATCGCGAATGGTAATACTCTGACACTCTGGGGTGTCTTGGCGAACAGAAACCGCGATCGCGCCACCTTCTGGGGTATATTTGACAGCATTTTCGAGGATATTATTACAGACTTCTTGCAAGGCTTTGGGGTTGGCTTGAACCGAAGACAGTTGTTCGGGAATATCGGTTTGGAGGGTAATGTTCTTATCTTGCGCGATCGCGCTAATAGACTCTAAAATAGGGGTTAATACGTCTTTGACTGGGACGGGTTCTAACTTGAGGGCTTGGCTAGACGGAAGCGACTTGAGTGGCGAACTCCCTTCTAGAGAGCGTTTCCTTTCCGGTTCAACCGTTACCGCTTCCTCACCCATTTGATCCAGATAATCGCCCATATCCTGCAAAAGTTGTTGTAGGCGGTCACTTTCTCGCATCAAATTTTCCGCCAAGGAGTGACTCTTACTATCTTCTTCTGGTTGTAACCGTTTTAAGAGTAACTTCCCAAAGGTTCTCAAAGCGGTGAGAGGATTCCGTAGCTGGTGTAAAATATCATCAAGATGATCGCGCTGTTGGGCTTGTTGTAACTGTTGTTGGTGCAGTTTTTGTTGCGATAGCCCTTGACGCTGATCTAAAACACAAGCTAAGGCAATTGTTCCCGCAGTGCGCTGAATTTGGGTAAATTCCCACTCACTCCATTGGGCTTGCTTACGAGCAACAACTAATAACCCCATCATGACATTTTCGTGCAATAGGGGAAACACCACCTGATGCTGATTGGATTGATCGCGATCAGAGAGTAAATTAGATTCTGTGGTTGTCAACTGCGGCGCAATTTCGGCTGAAGCTGGGCTGGAAGGCATTGAAGCGATAGAATCATCTTCCACCACGGTTCCCT
The DNA here is from genome assembly GCA_964617275.1 of uncultured Dactylococcopsis sp. Taxonomy (GTDB): domain Bacteria; phylum Cyanobacteriota; class Cyanobacteriia; order Cyanobacteriales; family Rubidibacteraceae; genus Halothece. The sequence continues at coordinate 5,476 of CAZTXK010000138.1, forward strand.
CTTCAATTTCTTCCTCCCAAATGTTACTATCTTCAGGATGGACAACAACGGGAATTAATTGTCGGGTTCCAGACTCCAGTTCTTTGGTTAAATAAACCGCCCCTCGGTCTGCATTTAAGCCTTCTTGTAAATTCGTAACCTGCGAGCGACAAAGTGCGGTAAATTCAGAACTAGCGGGAAATAAAAGTTGGTTCACCTGATGAGACATTCCAATTGCCTTAAACTTTGACCTTCTAAACTTGTGCCTTGTACTTTATTCTAGTCCTTAAGTAACCCCAATCGACTTCCCCAAAGGTCAGAGTCTATCCTTGAAAATGACGAGCTTACCTCGAAACTAAAACAATATTATCGTGCGTTTTGACGTTATCACCCTCTTCCCCGATTTTTTTACCTCTCCCTTAAACTCTGGGATCGTGGGAAAAGCCCTGCAAAAAGAAATTGCCACCGTTAATTTTGTCAATCCTCGGGATTTTGCGGTTGACAAACATCGTCGTGTAGATGATGAACCCTATGGGGGAGGTGTGGGAATGCTACTCAAACCCGAACCCATTTTTTCTGCTGTGGAGTCATTACCCCAACTTCCCACTCAAGAGGTAATTTTAATGACACCCCAAGGAGAACCGATGAATCAACCTCTCTTTCGGGAGTTAGCTTATAATTATGAGCAATTAGTCTTGATTTGTGGTCATTATGAAGGAGTAGATGAACGCATTCGAGAACACTTAGTGACGCGGGAAGTGTCGTTAGGCGATTTTATTCTCACTTGTGGGGAAATTCCGGCTCTATCCTTAATTAATGGGGTGATTCGGTTAATTCCCGGAACCATTGGGAAAGCTGATTCTTTGAAAGCTGAGAGTTTTGAAACGGAATTATTAGATTATCCGCAATATACGAAGCCTGCGGTATTTCGGGATTGGGAAGTGCCACCGGTTCTGCGATCAGGAAATCATCGCGCGATCGCGCAGTGGCGAAAGGAACAACAAATTAAACGCACCCAACAACGCCGCCCTGATTTATGGGAAAAATGGAAAAATGAGCAGTAAT
>CAZTXK010000139.1:0-6451 GCA_964617275.1 uncultured Dactylococcopsis sp.
TTCGCGCCATTGGCGGCGTGATTATTGCTATTTTAGGAATTGCTCTCCTGTTTATCCCTTAAGTTAATATTACTTATAATGATTTAGGAGATAAAAGAATACTAAATTGGCTCTCCTGAACTTGAGGTTTATCTTCTATATTAGCCAAATGTTTTAGCTTTTCTTTAACCGAGTCGAGTATCTTATCAGCCACCGCAGAAGAAATCTGATTGTTTCCTTCCAATTGCATCAATAATTTCACTTTATTGCCTTCACGCAAGCTCTGTTGTACCTTCTGGATAGAAGTCTCCAAATTATACAACTTTTCCAAATAAGAAATACCACGAAACTGCATTACTTTTGCTTGGAGGTTACATTTGATCTCCTGAATATTATCTTGGCTTTCAGGGTTAATCATTTCTGCCGTTTCAGGGGCTAAATGCCAAATTGTGTAACCATTAGAGTGCTCTAATATGATGCAATGGATTTTCTGATTAAGCAAGGTTCTACTCTCTTGGATAGCGGCTTTATAATCTTTTTCCTCCTGAAAGTTTTTCATCATGTAAATACGACTCATATAAAGGAAGCCTGAATAACATTTATTTTCAATATTTAATTGGCACTTTTGTACTTGTTTTTCTGACAGAATTAACATAATTGACCTCCTTTAGGGACATTTACTGAGGTATATGTCAAGGATAGCGAAATTTAATTTAGGAGAAAACCTATAAAACTCATATAAAACTCATATAAAACTAATAAGTTTTATTCGCTGAGATGAATTTTTTATTTACGATTTTAAAAGTATTGGATTATACATTATAGAGTCATGTTACCCGTACTACAGATACTGAAGCACCCAATCGCGATTAAAAATGGTTTCATAAATGCGGTTTCTCACTTGCAATTCCCCCTTCTCTTTTTCCACTAATCCTGATAAGAGTAATTCCTTTTCTACAGCAGTATTTTGCGCCGTAACTGACCCTTGCTCTAAAATTTGTTGATAAAGACTAAGCATTTGCTGACGAGGTGGAGAGGAAAATAAAACGCGATCGCGCACTGTTTTTAAATGTTCCGGTTGATCTTGGGCTTCCCAATTTTGAATCACTTTCTGTTCCACCAATTCCCGAACCCACTCCGCCTCCTCATTTAAAGGAATTGTCTCAGAAGAACTGCGAATCAGACGACAAATCTTTTGGGTTAAAAAGGGCTGTCCATTCGTCCAAGCTAACACCTCTCGTAACACCGCTTGCGGATTCTGCACCTTCTGCGTGATCCCTTCTAACAACGGTTGCGCCTCATGATGCTTAAACCCATTTAAGGTAATCTCTTGACCAATATTAAACGGTGTTCGCTGGGAATCTGACATTAAATCCGAGGGGGTGGCTACCCCAAGTAAAACAAAGGTTAATCGCTGATATTCGGAATTAAAACGGCGCTGATTATAACAAGAACGAATCAAGGCAAAAAAGTCATCCACGGAAAAGTCTAAACTTAACACCGCATCAATTTCATCAATGAAAATGACAAGATTCGGCGAAGACTCTTCATTATTATTCCCCACATTCGGTAATAAAACTTCCTCTAAAAATTGACCAAAGCGTTGCACAGGAGATAAATCAAGTTGTTCATTCCACCAACTTTTAAAATTCACCACCCGCAGTAAATTAAAATTCTTCCATAACTCCACTGCTAACCCTTTATACCATTGATTTAGAGTAACTTCTTCACTGCCAATGCGGGTTAAATCTACCGCAGCACAACACCAACCCTCATGGCGAAGATGGTGCATCATTTGAATCATTAAACTCGATTTTCCCATTTGTCTGGGGTTAAGAATATAGCAAAATTCTCCCTGTTTTAACGCCCGATATAGATAGCGATCCGCTGCTCTTACCACATAAGTAGGGGCATTACTGGGGAGACTGCCACCTACTTGATAATCATAACTTGAAAAGTCTTCTTCACTGCGTAATAACTGATTTTCAAACTTTAATTCTGCTTGGGTAGCTTTTAGCACTTCTAAGGTTTCTGAGAGGCTTTGGGTGCGTTCTTCCACTTTTTGTTCTAAGTTGCGATTGGATTCAGCGAGGGCTTCTTTCGTATTTTCTAAGTCAGTATTGAGGGCTTTCATTTCTTGATAAAGCACCGCATTTTTAATGGAAATGGCGGCTTGAGAGGAGAGAATATTAATGATTTCTAAGCGATCATCGGTAAAGGCATTACTGGTTAAATTGTTTTCTAAATAAATAATGCCGATTAATTCTCCTTGATTGAGAATGGGAGTCCCTAAAACTGATTGCGGTTGATTTTTAATAATATAGGGGTCACGAGTAAAGAGTTCGGCAGTAGTCGCTTCATCTAAAATAACGTTGTCTTTGGTTCTCGCCACATAATTAATAATGGAAAGGGGTAATTGTTGACTATCTTGAATCACCAAAGATTGAGCGCTATTAATTTCTTCACCGTGAGCAGAGGCTTCAATGAATAACTGACCGTCCTTTGCTAAAATTAAGTAGCCCAGTTGCGCCCCAACATTTTCCACAACGATTTGAATCAGTTTTCCCAGTAAATCATCAAGAACAATTTCGGCGGCTAAACTTTGCGAGGCTTTAACAATTGTCATTAAGTCTAAGTCTTGCGTATCACTACTGGTAGTGGAGTCAATGGTGACATCTTTTTTAATTTTCGGTTGAGGAATGGTTTGTTCGAGGCGAAATTGCGGGTATCGTTTTTCTAAGTCTTTGACTTTGGCATTTGCGCCCCAACGGCGATAAGCATAATGGGCTTCGGCGAGATAGGTTTGGGCAATTTTTTCTCGCCCTAGTTCTAAATAAAATTTTCCTGCGAGTTCATTTCCGAGGGCAACGTGCTGGATAAAACCATTTTCTTTTGCCCCTGCAATGGCAGCATCATACAATTCCATTGCTTGTAAAGTTTTTCCAAAAACCCTCCCCTTCTCAGCTTCAACCAACTCATAGCGATACTGGAAATTCATGGGGGCGTGATAAGCCCAAAGTTTCATCAGTTCTTGGTTTTCATTAATTTGTTGTAAGTCTTCTTCTGGCAGCTGACGACTTTCATGGTGCGCCAATAGAATTAGAGAATAATAAAAAATATATTGAGTATAGAGAAATTCTGCTCTAATATGTAAAACAAAGAAAGCCTTAATATATTCCGTTGCTGTTTTAATATCACCAAAAAGATAATTTAGCCATGCTTTATAAAAATAAACTTTAAACAAAGCCATGCGATTATTTATTTTTTTTAGTTCTGGTATCGCTTCAGATTCTCGAAAAAAAGAACCTTCCAAGCTATCCTTAGAACTAGAGTCTTCTTGTAATTGAGTAATAAATTGTGCTGTAATTTGACCAAGTTTAAGTTGATGTCCTTTTTGATTTGCTTGAATGAAATTTAAATAATACTTGTATTTATTTATAACCTCACTTAAGTTACTTCCTGTTAAAAATAGATATTCACAATAATAAACTCCTGCATAACAAGCAAATTCAATATCTCCTACTTCTAAAGCCTCTTGAAAGGCATTTAATAAAGGGATAACGGTAGTTTGAAGATGATTTTTTTTGTATAAGGCTGCAATGTTAATGGTTGCTTTAATTTTTCCAAAAGCTGGCTTAGCATTTAATTGTTCTAAAAGGCTTAAGGCAAATTGTACGAGCTGATAACCGAAATCAATTTCAAGGTTGACTATCAATACAAATCCATAATTAGCATAAGCAAAAATCCCTGGAATAGAGTTGCCATGCTTTTGAGAAATATCAAGCATGGTATAGAGGATAGAGAATGTCGATGGATGTTCACTAAAACAGGCAGGGGGCCACATTAAATTGAGCAATTCCATTCCTAGCAATAGTGATTGATCTTCAATTTCAGGTAAGTTAGCAAGTTGACTAATATTGAGATTATTGGGGGGAGTATCTACTAAGTTAATGCCAAGAAGAGCTAGTGCTTGTTGTCCCGTTTCAACTGCTCGATTCACTTGGTTTTGACTAAAATAAATATTAGTTTCTATCGCCAAAAAATTAGCAATATAAAAACTATTATTAATCGCTTTTTTCCCGATTTCGCATAACTCCAATGTTTCTTGAAAATTGGTATTAAGATACTCTGTTTCAGCACTTTCTAAATAAATCTCTAAAGTTAAACTCGGTTCTTGTTGCCAACTATCTGGGCTTAGTAGCTGACGGGATTGCTGAAAATAATAGCTAGCAACGTTATAAGCGGTTGCAGATTTAGCTTTTTTTCCAGCTTTTAAGTTAAGCTCTACTAGTTCTTTTGTGGCAACTTCAGAGAGTAATAAGTCTTTCCCTAAATTGAATTGATTGACTAATGTAAAGATATTCGCTTCTTGTTCTTCTACGGTCATATTTTCTTTGAGATGTTGACCAATGTGGAGATGAGTAACTTGTTTTTCACTTTCAGGAATTAGGGCGTATGCAGATTGTTTAACCCGATCATGGAGGAAGTGATACCTGATTTTTACCTCATCCCGATTTAACAATATTAAGCCTGCTTTCAAGGCGGGCAATAATTGCTCATAGGTAGTAGAAGCGGACTGCTGATTAATGACTGCTAAAATAGATAAATTAAACCGACTGCCAATACAAGCGGCTAATTTCAGAATGTTTTGGGTTGGAGATGGTAATTTCTGGAGATTTCTAGTTAACAGGGTAACAAGATTGCCATCAGTAATTCCGACTTCTTGCATGGCTTCAAAATCCCAAACCCAGCGATCGCGCTGTTGATCATAACTCAGCAAATTTTCTTCATGGAGCGTCTTCAAAAACTGATTAATAAAAAAGGGATTCCCTTGCGTTTTTTCGTAAACTAAATGGCTGAATTCTTGAATTGCTGTTGGCTCGGCTTTTGCGTCTAGGGTATCGCGAACCAATTCCTGTACGGGATTAAAAGATAGAGGCGTAACCGTAATTTCCCGATAAATTATATGCGGTTGGGTTTCAATTTTATCAATAAAATAAGTCAGCGGATGACCTAACGCCACTTCATTATCCCGATAAGCGCCAATTAAAAAGAAGTAACCAAGGATCTCTTCACTCAGCCAAGATTGCATTAACTGCAAGGAAGCAAAGTCCATCCACTGCAAATCATCCAGAAATAACACAAGAGGATGTTCAGGTTGAGAAAATGCTTTAATCAATTCTCGAAAAACGCGATGGAAACGATTTTGCGCCGCTTCTCCTTCTAAAATGGGAACAGGAGGCTGTTTTCCGATTAATAATTCCAGTTCTGGAATGAGATCGATAATTACCTGACCATTATCGCCAACGGCTGCTTGAATTTGCTGTTTCCAAGCAGTAAGTTCCTCTGTAGAGGTGGTAAGCAACTGTTGAATTAAGCTCTGAAACGCCTGAATAATTCCCGAATAGGGGGCATCCCGTTTTAACTGCTCAAACTTCCCGCTAATATAATGACCCTGTGATTCTAATAGGGGGAAACGAACTTCATTGACAATAGAAGTTTTGCCAATCCCTGCATAACCGGAAATCAGTAATACGGCGCTATTTCCTTTTTGAACTTCATAAAAAGTGTTGGTGACAGTTTGGGCTTCTGTCTCTCGCCCGTAGAGTTTTTGCGGGATAATCAAACCAGAGGCGCGATCGCGCATTCCTAATGCCAAGAGTTCAATTTCCCCTTTTTCTTGCCATTGTTGCCAACAGAGTTCTAAATCATGTTTTAATCCTGTTGCCGTTTGATACCCATTATCAGCTTTTTTCGCTAACATCCTCATCACCAGATTTGATAATCCCACAGGAATTCCCCGATAATGATGAGGAGTCATGGGGAGTTCTGCTAAATGAGCATGAATTAATTCCAGTGGATCACGACTGGTAAAGGGTAATTCCCCTGTCAGCATTTCATAAAACGTTACCCCCAGCGAATATAAATCACTACGATGGTCGAGATAGCAATTCATTCTTCCTGTTTGTTCAGGAGACATATAAGCAAGGGTTCCCATAATAGAATGGGGATTTTGGACAGAGGGATATTCAAACGGGGCTTGAATCGCAAGATTAAAGTCTGTGAGCTTCACCTGTTGGGTGTCAGGATGAATAATAATATTGCTGGGTTTAATATCTTTGTGAATAAGCGGGAGGGGATGGAGTTGGCTAAGAATCTCTGCTAACTGGATAGCGATGGGAAAGAATTCAGCTAGGGAAAGTTCATGGCTAATGAGATAGTCGGATAAAGATTGACCGCCAAAGTCTTCTAAAATCAAGGCAAAACTGTTGCCATCAGGTTCGAGGCTATAGGATTTAACCACTCCCTCAAAATCGAGGTTTTTGGTTACCTCATATTCATGTTGTAGTCGCTGAATCTCTTTTAATTCAGGGTTATCTGCTTTCAGGCGTTTAATAATAACGGATTGTTGATCACTCTCTCGAATGCCACGGAAGATAATGGTATTGGTTCGTTGCGCGATCGTTTCTTG
>CAZTXK010000140.1:0-6446 GCA_964617275.1 uncultured Dactylococcopsis sp.
TAACAAATAACAAAAACAGGAGACAATGACACAATTTCCTAATTTTGACTCTGATTTTATAGAAAAAGAGGAAGAAAAAGAAGATTATTTTGAATACTTTTTTGATGAACCCGGAAGTGAACCCGGAACATTATATATTGACGAAGGGGCAACCCCTTCCCAACTAATATTAATTGATTATGATGCTAACAATGTCGTTAAAAAAGTTAATTTTAGGCTAAATGAATTACCCCCTTACTTAGTAAATGAATCAGTTTCATGGTTAGATATTCAAGGACTAGGGACAGAGCGAATTCTTAAGCAAATTGGGAGAATTTTTAATCTCCATCCCTTGTTACTAGAAGATGTAGTAAATGTTCCCCAACGTCCAAAAGTTCAAGATTATAATGAGCAATTAATTATTATTACTCGTTTAGTGCAACTAAAGCCAGACGAAGAGGGATTTTCATCTGAACAAATCAGTTTAGTTATCGGGAAAAATTATTTATTAACATTCCAAGAAGAATCTGATCATGATTTGTTTAATCCAGTGCGCGATCGGATCAATAAAAATAAAGGAAAAATTCGCACCTCAGACGTAGATTACTTAACCTATTTATTACTAGATACCATCATTGATAACTTTTTTCCCGTCTTAGAAGATTACGGCGAACGAATTGAAGCACTAGAAAATGAAGTTATTCTCAATCCTAATAGTGAAACATTGCAAAACATTTATAATTTGCGACGGGAACTTCTCGCCTTAAGACGTACTATTTGGCCCCAACAAAGTGTCATTACGACTCTCATGCGAAGTGGTAGTGATTTGATTAGTTCCGATGTAGAAATTTATTTCCGAGATTGTTATGATCATGTGATTCAATTACTCGATATTTTAGAAAGCTATCGGGAACTATCTTCAAGTCTGATGGATGTTTACCTCTCTTCTATGAGTAATAAAATGAATGAGGTAATGAAAGTTTTAACCATTATTTCCAGTATTTTTGTTCCCCTGACCTTTATTGCTGGCATCTATGGCATGAACTTTGAATATATGCCAGAACTGAGTTGGAAATGGGGCTATTTCGCCTGTTTGGGAATTATGGCAATGATTGGCTTGGGATCCCTCTTCTTTTTCTGGCGCAGTGGTTGGTTACAACGATTTGATCTGGTAGATAACAATGCAGAAAAAACTAAGACAAAGAAACGGAGATTTCGGTTTCCCCGCAGAAAAACTCAATAAAGATGAGTACGGGCGAACGGCCGTTCACCCCTACCAATGACCATTAAATATCCATTGTTAATTGTTCAGATTTACGGCTTTTATGTAAGCGAAAATAATTAATAATCCCTCCTGCTAAAAAAAGAATACTTCCAATAATATATTCCCAAGCAACATAAGTAAAAACCAGCCATTGCCAAGGCTGCTCCATATCAAAAGGTTCCCATAAATAAGGAATTGAAGCAACTAAAAATAGCACTGAACCAATAGCATAAGTAATCGCTGTAATATTTAAAAGCTGGAGTCTAACAAAAGAATTTTCATGGATAATTTCAAAAATATTGATACAAGCTCCCAGTAAAAAAAGGAAGCTGCCAATAATAAAACACCAACTACCAATTACAATTTCATCAATATCTGATAAAAACAGAAGACTGCCGATAATAAAAAGAATGGTGCCGATTAAGTAGGAATTAACCGCCACAAACTCTAGCCAATCCCAACGGGTTAAAAAAGTTCGAGAGCGTAAATAATTGGTTGATTCCCACCAATCTTGAGCCGTTACGACTAGATAAATTAAAGAGCCAAAGAAAAAGATCCAAGCTCCCAAGTCAAATAGTTCTTCATATCTCGGAAGAAAAAAAACACTCCCAATAATAAAAGTTATGCCTCCTACAATGTAGAGAATGGAATTAATAATTTCCCAATAGTATTGACTAATTCCGAGAGTTTTATCACTGAAAAGTGTATATTGACGGGGACGAGATGTAAATAAGTGCGGCATTATTTTGGATTGAGATTAATAACTAATACAAATTACAACTTAACTTTTACTTAACTTCTACTGTACCGTTAGCAAGGACAATTTGATCAGTAGTAGATGACACTTTCCTAAAGGGACAGTGGTTGCTGTGACCGTTGGTCATCATTAGTTTAACTTGCCAAAATGACTAAAAAACAACGCTTAAAAGACATTACTCAAGTTTTTCTCAAATTAGGGGTAATTGGTTTTGGGGGACCGGCTGCCCATATTGCCATGTTACAGGAAGAGGTGGTGACGCGGCGACAGTGGCTGGATCGATCGCGCTTTCTCGACTTAATGGGGGCGACAAATTTAGTTCCCGGTCCTAATTCTACCCAAATGGTAATTCATGTGGGTTATATTCACGGCGGACTCCTCGGATTAATTTTATCAGGGGTTGCCTTTTTAATGCCTGCAGCTCTGATTACAGGGATATTGGCGTGGATTTATGTCTCGTTTGGGGATTTACCGCAAATTGAACCCCTATTTTACGGGATTAAACCGGCAGTTTTAGCGGTGATTCTCGGCGCTTTATGGAAGCTGGGGAAAAAGGCGATTAAAAGCTATCAGATTTTTCTCATTGGTTTAGCCGTTGCCATTTTATTGTTACTGGGAATAGATGAAGTGGTGGCGTTACTGATTGGCGGAATTGTCGGAATGCTACTGTTGAGATTGCAATCTTATTTAGCAAATAATCAGATTGAGGGGTTAATTGGTGGGATAACCATTGCCAGTTTATTGCAAACTTCCACTGCTACAGACACAACGACACCGCCAACCCTTTGGAATTTAGGCTTCTTTTTCTTTAAGGTTAGCTGTATTTTGTTTGGTAGCGGTTATGTTTTAATTGCTTTTATTGAAAGAGAGTTAGTGAATCAATATGGATGGCTAACCCAAACCCAATTATTAGACGCGATCGCGATCGGGCAATTTACCCCCGGTCCGGTGTTAACTACGGCTACTTTTATTGGTTATCTCGTTGCTGGAATTCCGGGGGCAATTGTTTCCACGATTGCTATCTTTTTTCTCTCTTTTGTTCTCGTTGCCATTTTAAATCCAATTATCCCCAAACTCCGCAATTCAAAATGGACAAGTGCTTTTTTAGATGCCATTAATGTCAGTGCGGTGGCTTTAATGGTGATGGTGACACTGCAACTTGCCCAAACTCTATTTTTAGATCCCTTAGACTATCTGGCAATGATAATTTTTGGGATTAGCGCGATCGCGCTGTTTCGTTTTCAAATGGGGGCGTTATGGTTAGTATTAGGAGGAGCAATTTTAGGACTGATTTTACAAAGTCTGTAATTCAATAATGATACAGTTAAAAATTTGGCAATGGCTGGTTTTAGCAATTCCCTTTGTCTCCATTCTTATCTTTATTCTCGTTGCTGCAGGGTTACAAATTCAAGCCTGGGGGATTAGTTGGATTTGGGGAATTGTGATCTTCATTTTCTTAGGTTGGCGTTGGCTATTGGCGAAATGGACAAAGCCAGCAACTTTTGAGACGGTAGAAAGGATTACAGAAGAAGTTAATCAAGAGTTAGAAGCAAATTCTGTTGAAAATTTGTCTGAAGATGAATCCCTGAATCAGAAAGTTGAAGCAGTCTTAGACAAAATTCTGACAGAGGCGCAAGATGATCCGCCAATTTGGGAAGATTGGCAATTATTTTGGGAACGATCTCAGCAATTGGTAAGCGCGATCGCGCAGATTTATAACCCCGATACCAAATATCCGCTTCTCAACATTTATATTCCGCAAGTTTACGGCTTAATTCGGGGAACCGTGGATGATGTGGATGAATGGATGCAGAAACTCTCTCCTGTTCTCAATCAAGTAACCGTCGGACAAGCCTACCGTGCTTATGAAGTGTATCAAAAAGTGCAACCTTCAGCGCAGAAAGCCCTGAAAGTTTGGAGTTGGGCGCAGTGGGCGGTTAATCCCCTCGCCGCCGCCGCCAAACAAGTGAGTAAAAAATCGAGTCAACAAGCCAATCAAGAATTAATCGGCAATCTGTCTAAAGTCTTGCGTCAAGTTGCCCTAAGACAGCTAGCTAAACGGGCAATTGAACTTTATCGGGGGCAAAAATCAACCACCACTGAACTAGCGCCGCCCAAGCAATCTGATTTTCCTGAAGTCAAAACCCAAACCATTCAAGAAATTCTCGAACAAGCCGAACCGCAAACAGAAGTCGAACAAAAGCCCGTGAATATTCTTTTGGTAGGGCGCACCGGGGCGGGAAAAAGTAGTGTCATTAATACTCTATTTCAGTCTCAACAAGCTGCTGTCGATGTTTTACCTAGCACCGATAAGATTGTGAATTACCATTGGGAAAGTATAACAGGAGATACCTTAACCCTTTGGGATACCCCTGGCTATGAACAGGTGAGTGGAGGAGAGTTGAGGGATTTAGTGTTAGATTATGCTAGCACTGCCGATTTATTATTATTAGTGACTCCTGCCTCTGATCCCGCCTTGGCAATGGATACAGAATTTTTATCGGATTTGCAAACAGTGGTTAGTGATTTACCCACCATTGCTGTAGTTACGCAAGTGGATCGCTTACGCCCAATTAAAGAATGGAATCCCCCTTATGATTGGGAAAATGGCACGCAAGGGAAAGAAAAAAGTATTCGGGAAGCAACAAGGTATCGCCAAGAAGAATTAGGGAAATTTTGCCAGCAGGTGTTTCCGTTAGTGACTTGGGAAGAAAATAGTAACCGCCAGCCGTGGAATGAGAGACAATTATCTCAAGCCCTCCTCAATGCAGTAACTCCAGCTAAACAATTACGATTAGCAAGATTTCTGCGCGATCGCGAAGCCCGTAGTGTCGCAGCGGCAAAAATTATTGATCGCTATACTAAGCAAATGACCACCACCCAAGGCTTAACTAACCTGGTTAAAACCCCAATTCTGGAATATCTTTCTACCTTTTCCACCGGTTCTCCCATGCTAGGAAAACTGCTGATGGAACAAATTCCCGTCGAACAACTGCCCCTAGTTATTGGTAAGCTACAGATGGGGTATGATTTGTTTAATCTTTTAGATAGCGAGAGAAATCCCAAAGAGTTTGATCTGCGATCGCTGTGGTCATTATTATTAGATAATTCTGAATCCCCTGAAAAAAATGCCTTTGCTTTTGGTCACGCTTTAGTAGCTTATTGGACTCAAGGATTAAGTATTAGTCAACTGCGAGAAAAATTTGAAGAATATTTAGACTAAAATAAAGGAATTTTGATGATGAAAATTTTAATGATTTCGGCAATTTTACCCTCGCCACAAACACCAACCCCAATTCCAACACGGACGTTTAACCTGATCAAACATTTAAGTCAGCGTCATGAAATTACCCTAGTTGCCCAACATTATCAAATGGCAAAAGATGATCATATTGATAAGTTACGGGAATGGGTACAAGATTTAGTCATTTTTCCCCATCATCAAGAAATAGCTCGGCGTGGCATTATGAACCGAGCTAAACGCTTAGGACAATTACTAAAACAAGGAACACCTAGTAGTGTTTTATCTTATTATTCTCCCCAAATGCAAGCATGGATTGATGAGAAAGTTGCGGAAAATTATTTTGATGTCATTACCTGTGAGCATACCGTGAATGAGCTTTATGTTCGCTCAGAATGGCAAAAAAACGTGAGAACAGTTGTTAATATTCATGGCTCTATTTATGGAACTTGCAAAAATTATTTAGAACAAAATACTGACGGTAAAAAAAGTATTAGAGAACAGTTAAATTTACCTTTATTAAAACGCTACGAGCAACAATATTGTTCAAAGTTTTCGGCATTAGTGACAACAACAAACGAGGATAAAAAACAAATTAAAGAGTTACAAACCGAGAAACCGATTACGGTTGTTTCTAATGGGGTCAATTTACAAACATTTCCAAAACGTCCTGATGATCCTGGTGGCTATAAATTGCTTTATATTGCTCATCAAGAAGAGTTTGCCATTGAAGAAGAACTAAATTTTTTAGGCAAGTTTGTCTTCCCAGAATTAAAAAAACGTTATCCAGAAGCGACTTTAAGATTAGTGGGAATTCCCAGCCATTTATCCCATTGGGAAACAGTATCAGGGGTGGAGATAGCGAGCAACGAGTCTTCAATACAGGAAGAATTAAGAGGGAGTACTGTTTGTGTGATTCCCACACGCGCAGGTTTAGGGATGAAATTAGCTCCGTTACAGGGAATGGCAGTAGGAGTGCCTGTAGTAGGCAGCGATCGCGCTTTAGAAGGCTTAAATGTGGATGGAACCCCCCAAAAACTGGCAGCTATGCGAGCTAATCGTCTAGAAGAATATATTTATGCCATTGGGCGATTATTTCAAGACCCCTCCCTCCGTAAAAAATTAGCGATTAATGCCCGAGAATTAGTGGAGAAAAATCATAATTGGGAAAAACTTGCTCTCCAGTATGAAACGGTTTTAAGGAT
>CAZTXK010000141.1:0-6444 GCA_964617275.1 uncultured Dactylococcopsis sp.
GTTCCCATTTGAATCAAAGCGCGATCGCTGCAGTTATAATATTCGACACAACCTGCGCCTTTTTCTCCCATTACGCCTGTACCATGGGCTTCATCTACTAATACCATGGTTTCATAGCTTTCCGCTAGGTCTAAAATTTGGGGAAGCGGACACAAATCCCCATCCATACTAAAAACGGTATCAGTAACAATTAAGCAACGGCGATAGGAAGGGCGATGGGCTTGCAGATTTTCTTCTAAATTCTCTAAGTCACAATGATGATAGTTAATAACGGTTGCCCCGGCAATGGTTGCCCCATTTTTGAGGCTAGAATGATTGTATTGATCGGCTAAAATTAAGTCTCTAGACCCCACTAAAGCAGTAATGGTTCCGATATTGGCTAAGTAACCGGAACTAAAAACCAGTGCATCTTCCGTTTGTTTCAGTTGCGCGATCGCGCTTTCTAAGTCTTCATGTAATTGCCGATGACCACTAAGCAATCGTGATCCTGTGCTACCAGTGCCATACTCTTTAATCGCCTCAGTGGCGGCGTGAATTAACCGATCATCTCCTGCTAATCCTAAATAATCATTACTAGCAAAATTAATCAGGGATTTTCCCTCTAATTCAATAACCGCGCCGGGACGATGATTAATCCGTTTAGCTTGACGATACCAGCCTGCTTTTTCAATCGTCGCCAGAGACTTTTCTATCCAATCATAAGCCCGATTATTTGCCATGATCTCAATTCCCCAATAAAACTAACCAAAACGGTAACATCACTAATAATCCGGTTGAGCCAAACGCCACTGCGGTCACGGTTAATTCATAGTCTAATTGATAAGTTTCAGAAACAACCACTGTCGCAAAAGCAGGGGGCATTGCCATTTCTAAAACCATCACTTGATGCGCTCCGGTGCTTAAATTGAATGGAGAAATTAGTAATCCTAAAGTCAAAGGAACAATCAACATTTTAATGGCTAAACTAACACTCGCTTTGGGCAGACTTTGCCAAGATTGTAACTGACTTAACCGCATTCCAATTAAAATTAAAGATAAGGTAATTACTCCCCAACCAATCACTTGTAAACCATTTTCGACAATCGGAATAAACTGATATTGGCGTAACCATAAAGCTATCCCAAATCCCCATAACGGAGGATTCGTTAAAATCGGCAAAATAATATTGCTCGGTTGCTGAAAAGAGGGAGAATTAGTGGTTGAATCATTAAAATAACTGCCTAATAAAGCCCCTAAACCATACGCTCCTAATGTGGTTCCGAGTAAGTCATAAAAAACTGCCCAACCAAAATACTTTTCCCCCACCATAGCTAAAATAATGGGATAACCTAAATAGCCTGTATTCCCAAACATAGAGGTTAATAATAAACTCCCTTGCATAATTTTTTTCGGGGGATTATTATTAAGGGGAAGTCTTAACCAGAGCCATGCTAACATTGCTCCT
This sequence comes from uncultured Dactylococcopsis sp., assembly GCA_964617275.1. Classification (GTDB taxonomy): domain Bacteria; phylum Cyanobacteriota; class Cyanobacteriia; order Cyanobacteriales; family Rubidibacteraceae; genus Halothece. The sequence goes on from CAZTXK010000141.1 coordinate 1,445, forward strand.
AGCGCGATCGCGCTCCAAGCTATAATCGGCGCAAGCCAGATATTTCCCGAGAGATCAGCATTGCGAATAAAGGCAATAATGCCAACCGGAACCCCGATATAAAATAAAAACTGTCCTAATAAATTGGGGAGTCTTTTTCCGCAATATCGCCCTAACAACCAACCGAGAAAAATCCCTCCTCCCAGCTTTAAATATAAATCTAATAATTGGGACAGCATATTTAATATGAAATATCTAAATGTTTGCTAAAAAAAGATCCCCTCTTAGCCCTCCTTTCAAAGGGGGGTTGGGGGGATTGGTATGCACCGGAGTTTGTTAGATTTCATATAAAAACTTAGATCAGAGAATGTTCCGTTGATTGGTTATTTAATACCACGCGATCGCGCCCCGTTTCTTTCGCTTGATACAGCGCATTATCTGCCATTCTAATTAAATGTTTGGGAGCGCAGTCATCTCGGGGAACAATACTGCTAACCCCGACACTCACTGTAACATAAGGACTCACTGGGGAATGGGGATGCTCAATTTTTAAGTCTTTTACCGCTTTCCGAACTTCCTCGGCAACTTGAAAAGCTCCAATTTGAGAGGTATAAGGAAGTAAAATCGCTAATTCCTCTCCACCATAACGGGCGACTAAATCCATGGGACGTTTAACCACTTGTGTAATTTGATGCGCCACTTGTTGTAAACATTTATCTCCAGCCTGATGCCCTAGGGTATCATTGTAAGCCTTAAACGCATCTAAGTCACATAAAATTAAAGATAATTCGCCGCGATCGCGCTTTCCTTGTCGCCATTGTTCATCTAAATATTCATCAAACCGCCGACGATTTGCAATTTCCGTTAAGCCATCATAAGCCACTAAATGTTGTAGTTTGGCATTCGCTTTTTTCAACGCCATTTCTGTGCGTAAACGTTGCATTAATGTTCCTAACTGCGTTCCCACAGATTGAATTAAATCCAACCAATCTGGACTAAATACAGGAACTGTTGCCCCTTCTTCTTGATAATAAGAACAGTCCGCCATAAAAATTAAAACCGCTAAAACTTCCTCCTTAAAAACAATTGGCAAGCCTAAAATACTGGTTAACCCATGTTCTTGAAGTTGAAATTGTAAGCGTTGATAATCATGCTTAAAATCAAAGCAATCAAGATCGCTAATATTAGCCAACCACTCGATTTTTTGAGAAGCCGCAACTTTTTCCGCAAATTCTAACTCAGTTGCTAAAATTTCCTCATCAGTGGTGCTGTTATCTAAACACTGGAAATCAGAATGACTGACATAACAATAATCACTTCTTTCTAGTTGTGTTCCTTCGGGATTTAATATCCAAGCCTCGCCATAATCCCAAGCGATGACTTCACCAATTTGATTCAAAACTTGCGCGATCGCGTCATCAATCGTTTCCGCACTATTCATTAACTTAGTAAGTTGCAGTAATAAATTTAAATATTTATTTTGTTCAGCTAAAACTTGATTTTTATTGACGAGGCGCTGTTGTAAATCTTCCAATTCTTGTTTCTGGCGTTGAATCGTGAGATGATTTTCTATGCGAGCAATGACTTCTTCCACTTGAAAAGGCTTAGTAATATAATCCGCCCCTCCCACCTTAAAGGCTTTTACTTTCACTTTTGGATCTTCCAAAACACTTAAAAAGATAATGGGAATATGTTGCGTTTTAGGGTTTGCTTTCAAGCGAGAACAAACCTCATAACCACTCACTCCTGATAAGCGAATATCCAGTAAAATTAAGTCTGGAGGAGATTCAAGGATATTTTTTAAGACGAGTTCCCCATCAGAAGCTAAACTAACTTTATAGCCTCTTTCTTCTAATAATTCACAAAGTAACAGTAAATTTTCGGGAATATCATCTACTGCTAAAATTTTAGCTTCAGTATTCATAATCAAACAACAAAGGACGAAGGACAAACAACAAAGGACAAATTAGTGTTAAAGTATATTAATACTCCTTTACAATGTATTAATATAGTAAGACTGTATGGCAGATACAATCTGGATTACTCGTCACGGAAAACGATACGACTTTGTCAACCCTGATTGGTTTATTACAGCAAAACTTCCTTACGATCCACCTCTAGCAGAAGATGGAATTACACAAGCCCAAGAATTGGGAAAAAGACTCCAATCAGAAAACATTACTCACATTTTTAGTTCTCCTTTTCTGCGAACGGTTCAAACGGCTTATGAAATCGCGCAAATTCTAGATTTACCGATAAAACTAGAATCAGGATTGGGAGAATGGCTAAATCCAAAATGGATGGATCATTCCCCTGAAATTCGCTCCCCAAAAACCCTAGCACAAGATTATCCTCGTATTGATTTAAATTATATCTCAAGAGTAAGTAGTTATTATCCAGAAGCTGAGAATACAGTCAATAAAAGAACTGCTATTACCGCACAAAAACTTGCCAATGAATTTGAAGGTGAGTTGTTATTTGTGGGACATGGAGCTTCCGTTTTAGGAACCGCCGCAGGGTTATTAGGAAAACCTCTAGATATCCACGCTTCTTTTTGCTGTCTCACCAAATTAGTCCAAAATAAAGAAAGTTGGGAGGTAAAACTCGCTGGTGACACTTCTCATCTTTCACAAGTAGAAAACACAGTTCGCTTTAACTAATTAAACTTACTATGACTGTACTAATTGCTGGAGATATTGGCGGCACAAAAACCATTTTACGTCTGGTAGAAGTAACCGAAAAAGCCGTTAATTTCCGAAATTTACTAGAAATTACTTACTCATCTCAAAGTTATCCAGATTTAGTTCCGATGGTACGAGAGTTCCTCACTGAAACTAATTATAAACCCGATCGCGCTTGTTTTGCCATTGCCGGGCCCGTAGTTAAACAAGTGTCACAACTCACAAATCTAAATTGGCGGTTAGATGCTAATCGTTTAAAAGAGGAATTAAACTTAGAAGCAGTGAGTCTAATTAATGATTTTGCTGCCATTAGTTATGGGATTTTAGGGCTACAAAATAATGAGTTGGAAACGCTGCAAGATGTAGAAGCGCAAACTGATGCGCCCATTGCCGTTATTGGCGCGGGAACTGGGTTAGGAGAAGGCTTTTTAACTCCACTTGGTAACGGTGAATATTCCGTTTTTGGAACCGAAGGGGGCCACACAGAATTTCCGCCCCGTTCTGAATTAGAATTTCAGTTATTAGAGTATATTCGAGAGCAAAAAAATATTGATCGCGTTTCTGTAGAGAGAGTTGTTTCTGGACAAGGGATTGTCTCCATTTATCAAGGGTTAAGAGACTTAAACGTTATTAAGAATTACAATTCTAGTGTTGCTGAAACGATTAAAAAATGGGAAGACACGCAAACTCCAGAAATCGATCCTGCTGCCGTAATTTCTCAAGCTGCGCAAGCGAAAAAAGATTCCTTATCTGAAAAGACGATGGAAATATTTATTGAAGCCTACGCCGCCGAAGCTGGAAATTTAGCTCTAAAATTAATGCCCTACGGCGGACTTTATATTGCTGGCGGAATTGCCGCTAAAAATTTATCTTTAATTAAAGAAAGTCGCTTTCTCGAAGTGTTTAAGCAAAAAGGAAGAGTTAGCCCTGTTTTAGATGCGGTTCCTGTTCATATTATCCTCGATCCGCAAGTGGGGTTATTGGGATCAATTATGTATGGTTTAACTGGTTAGTGCTAATTGTTCAAGATGGTATAACAACGAATAACAAATAACAAATAACGAATAACCAATAATGCCTTTAACCCAATCTGATTATCAAAAGCAAGTCCAAAGCGCGATCGCGCAATTATCTCACGATCTCCCTACTCTTTTTCAGCAAGATATTTCCTATCAAATTTATCGATCCGATATCTTGTTTAAAGACCCCGTTAATCAATTTCAAGGCAAAATCAATTATCGAATTATTTTCTGGACATTGCGATTTCATGCGCGGTTATTTTTTACCGAAATCTATTTTGATGTCCATGATATCCAACACACCGCAACCGATATTATTCAAGTTTGGTGGACAGTGCGAGGAAAGTTACGCACCCCTTGGCAAGCTAACATTTTTTTTAATGGCGATTCTACCTACAAACTAGACGCAGATGGATTAATTTATTCTCACCAAGATAATTGGGATCGCACCCCGAAAACAATTCTCAGGCAATTTTTACCCGCTAAAAAAAGTAGCTAATACCATTTAACAATTTAGTCATTGGTAGGGGCGAACGGCCGTTCGCCCGTACTGAATTGGTATTAGTAAGTTTCGTTATAACAAATTTGATCTAACGTAAATCTTCCGCCATAGCCTTTATAGGGTTCAGCCGCATAACCTAGGGGTAATAAACAGCAAACATCAACATTTTCTGGAATATTAAAAGCCTCTTTAACTTGGGCGGTAACATACCCTTCCATCGGACAACTATCCACCCCGTAACTTTTTGCGACTAACATGATTTGAGCAACGGCTAACATGGTATGACGATTTGTCCAAACTTCTTTGGTTCCAAAACTTGGCCCATTTTCAGCAAATCCAGGAATCGTATTACGCATATAATTAGCATATTGTTCATTCATGGATTGATGTTGTTCTCCAAGACGAATAACGGCTTCAATATTGTCAGAAGAAAAGGCTGCGCGATCGCCGCAACAAATCAATACCACTGGGGCTTCTTCTACTTGTCTTTGATTAAAAGCACATTCTTTTAACTTAGCTTTATTCTCTGGATTTCTGACTAAAATAAATCGCCAAGGTTGGAGGTTAAATCCTGACGGGGCTTGTGTTCCTAAGTGTAAAATTGTTTTAAGAACATCTTCAGGAATGGGATCACTGTTAAAAGCGCGAGCGGCGCGACGTTGGTTAATAGCTTCTACAAGTTCTAGAGAAGGACGTTTTTCCGTAGTCATTTTTTAATCAACAAGGAAGGTAATCGCTCCCATAATAGCTTTCTCTTGTGGGATTAGTCTAGAAGTTACTTAAAAGTAACTGTCGCATTTTCTAATACCATTTCTAATA
>CAZTXK010000142.1:0-6414 GCA_964617275.1 uncultured Dactylococcopsis sp.
AATAACAAATAACAAATAACAAATAACGATCAATAAACTTTTTCAGCAGAGCTTAATTATAAAGACTCATTGCTTTTTCGAGGCTATCAATGAGAGCAGTTTCGATTACCTCTGGAGCAATTTTTAAAACTTCATTGATATGAGGTTGTTCGTCAGGGGAAAACTTTCCTAAAACATGACCAATGGTATCTTTACTTCCCTCAGGTTTCTGAATCCCAATCCGTAAGCGAGGGAAGTTCTGAGTTCCTAAGTGGGAAATAATTGACTTCATTCCATTATGTCCTCCTGCTGATCCCGAAAGCCTCAACCGTAACCGCCCTACTGGTAAATCAAGATCATCATAAATAATTAAAACTGATTCTGGGGAAAACTTATACCAATCACACACGGCTCGTACGGCTTGCCCGGAATTGTTCATATAAGTGGTGGGTTTAAGTAACCGTATTTTCCCAATTCTTGGGGCAAATCCTTCACAATAATAGCCCTTAAAACGATTATTTTTTCCCCAGTCTAATTGCCAATTTTCTGCTAAACGATCAACAATTTCAAACCCAATGTTATGGCGAGTTTTATCATATTTATCTCCAGGGTTGCCTAAACCGACAATTAATTTAATTTCGGACATGGTTATTGATTATTCTTTAATGGTTTCTAACACGGCTTGGCTCGTTTCTTCGCCGCGACGAACACAATCTCCAAGGGCTACTCCATCAAGATAGTTACTACATAAAAAGAGTCCAGGAAAATCTTTTAATCCGTCTTTTGCCTGTTCTAAACGCTCTAAATGCCCAATATTATATTGAGGAATGGCTTTTGACCATAAACGAACCGCAAGGGGTTTGGGTTCAGTATTGGGCTTAACTAAGACCTTTTCTAAGTCTTGATGGACTTTTTGGATAATTTCCTCTTCACTGAGTTGAGCAATTTCGGGATCGGTTGCGCCGCCAATAAAGTTGGTGAGAAGATACCAACCTTGAGGGGTGCGCCCCGGGAAGAGAATGGAACTCCAAATTGTTCCTAAAGTCCGAATATTCTGACTGCGAGGATTGAGGTTGCCAAAGCCATTGAGAGGAAAACGCAGGGCATCAATGGGATAGCCGAGAACTACACAGGCAACAGGGGGATAGGGAATTTCAGCGAGCGTGTTACTGCTTTGAGGGGAAATATCTTGGAGGAGGGGAGCTGCCACATGAGCCGGTGTGGTTAAAACAACGGTTTTGGCTTCAATGGTTTGCTTGCCTTCGGGGGTGGAAAATTCGGCAATGTAGCCTTGTTCAGGATGAGGAGACAGTTTTTGCAGTTCCCAGTTGAATTTAAGGTTGTCTCCAAGTTTAGACGCGATCGCGCTTGGTAATTGTTGCAATCCCTCCTTAAATGAGCCTAATTCTCCCGATTTCGTTTTGGGAATATCTGGATTGTCTTCTGGGGTGGGTTTCTTTTTTTTGCCCCGAGATAAAATTGCCCCCGCTACTAAACCACCGCCCGTATCGGCTAATTTGGTTACTCGTCCAAAGGCAGCTGCCGCTTCTAGTTGATTGACATCACCCGCATAAACCCCAGAAACAAAAGGGCTAACCAGCCGTTCGGCAACTTCACTCCCCAAATTACGGGAGAAAAATTCGGCAACGGTTTCTGGTTGATTCGTCACTTTGGGCGGTACAAATCCCAACGCCCCACTTAACGCCCGTAATTTTCCTAAAGGGCTGAGTAAGGGAGTCGTAATGGCAGCGGGGGGAGTCATGGGAACTTGACGTAATTTCCCTTGCCAGTAAATATAGCGAGGGAGAGCGCGATCGGCAAATACAAATTGATCTTTTAAGCCCACATCAACAGCAAGTTTGAGCAATTCTGGAGTGGGAGAAAAGCTATTGGGGCCCTCCTCCCAGAGGAATTCCCCTTGCTGTTGGCTAATGATATTACCACCAGCGCGATCGCGCTTTTCCGCCACTAAAATCTCTTTTTGTTGTTCCTGTAACCGATAGGCGGTACTTAACCCACTAATGCCAGCTCCAACAATTAAACTATCTAACATATCCCCTCTCGCAGCAGTCATCACCCCTGATCATATCGGAAAAGCGGGTCACTTTTGCAGCGGTTTACTAGAGTTAGAAAGGAGTTCGGGTTTCACCTGCTGAAAGAAGGAAACCAAGAACATCGTAAAAGTTCCTTCAATTAAAGATTGAATCCCATAGCCCGCCAAACCAATATAAATGGCTTGTCGTTCTAACTGTGCATTCACCTCAGCCGGAATCGTGGTTACCACTAAAACCGTAAACACCAGTGCTGAGATAGCTAAAGCACTACCGCCAGCGAGAAAAGAAAAGGGAGCAAGCCAACGTTTCGGATTCGGCAACCAGTAATGAATTTGAAAAAGGTGATAAGCCAAAACCGCAGGAATCCCCATCATGGTAGCATTCACCCCTAAAGAAGACAGCCCCCCATGTTGAAACATCACAGCTTGAAAAAATAACCCAATGAGAATTGCGGGAAAGGCAAAGTAACCTAAAATCACGCCCATTAAGCCATTTAAGATTAAATGAATACTAGAAGGGGGAATCGGAATATGAATCAAGGAAGCGACAAAAAAGCCTGCCGTGAGCAAGGAAGCCCGAGGAATTTCCTCACTGGGATTACGACAGCGATTAATTTGTCGTAGCGAGTACCAAGTCATGCCGCCTGTGATGGCATAACCGCCAATGGCAATAGTTGGTGGCAAAATACCGTCGGGAATGTGCATTAGTTCTCACCAGAGCGATTGCGAGCAAAAAATAAAGCTGTGCCAATAAAGCCCCAGATTCCTAGACCAGCCATCAGGACTTTTTGTAAAGGCGTATAGTTTCCCCCTTGCCAACCCTTATTCGCTTGTGCCTGTTGAGGTAAACTCCCTGGCGACTCGCTCACTGAAATATTTGCCATGTCCCCATGTCCCGATTTACGAACCTTCACTTGCCATTCCCCATTAAATTCTGGATTGGGAACAAAAGCAAACGTTCCGTCTTCATCCGTAGTTCCTTTGAGCCACGGTTCAGAAGGATTCTCAGGGGAATAAACCGTCACTTGCCCTTCGGAGATGGGTTCGCCGCTATCATAAGTGGCTCGAATTTCAATGGCACGGGCTTGGCGATGCTCAATTGCGACTCCGTGAGCCAAAACTGGGGCAGCACTGCCAAACAGACAAGCTAAAGACAGAAAAATTTGCCAACGCATATCAAATCGGTTTCCTTTAACTTTCAACTTCCCGACAATGTCCTTCCCCAACATGACCTAAGCCAACAATTGCTTTTTGTAGGGTTTCATATTGCTCTGAGGAAAGTTCTTGTTCTAGAGTCGCTAAATCAGCATTGAGGGTATTATTCTCGGCTAGAGCAGCCATTGGTTCAAAGCCCACGGCTCCGGTATTAATGCTATCGTCTGCTGGGGCTTCCCCATCCCCGAAAATATGGTCGAAATGGAACGTGGATTCTAATTGGGTTTGACTATCCGCTTCTAAAAATCCTTTTCTAACATCCCCAACATATTCCCCACAGCGATAGCTTAAAGGGCGAGCAAGATTGAGGGTAAAATTAATGGTCTGTCCATCTTTTTGGGCAGTTCCTTGGAGGGAGATAGCACTATTGGTTTCCCCTTCCTCTGGCGAAACCACTTGCCAAGCCAAAGCATTATAAACCCCTGCTGGGGCTTCGGTTTCGGTAACTTGAATTAAATCGGCATCAGCGCCCCCTTCTGCCAGATCAAGGGTAGTGGGTTCACTGACGAGAGTGACTTCTTCCTCGGCGCTAATGGTTGCTTCTTCATCGGGATTAAAAGGCGGATCACTTTGATAGGCAACCACATCGTCTAGGGTGACATAAACATGATTAAAATCAATACGCCATCCGTCTTTTGATACAAAGCCTTCTCGAACAAAATCTTCTCCATTCGCAACGAGAGTAATCATCCCAGAACCGGTAGCAGCGGTGTCATCGGTATTATTTTCCGTTGCTTGTTCTCCACAGCCTACGGCTAGTAGGGGCATTCCCAAAAGAAAAGACGTTGCTATAAGTTGCTTTTTTACCATATTTTTTTTGAATACGACTTCACCCTTCTAGCTTTGTCATTTTTTCTGAAAAAAGCAATACCCCCCGAGGGGATTATTGTTGGGGAAATCACCAAAAAAGAAAGAATAACTAAGTTAATATAGGGACTTGTACGCAGATGACGTGGTTTTGGCAAGATTTGGTCAGTAACAATGGCAACTAGTAATATTAATTCTTCCGCGCTTCCCAATGAATCTTCCTCACTTCCGCCAGTCAAGCTACCCACCATGTTTCGGTTGGGGGTATTTCAACTAGGCTTAGGGATGATGTCAATTCTAACCTTAGCGGTTCTCAACCGCGTGATGATTGCCGAATTAGGGATTCCCGCTACTGTCGCAGCAGGAGTGATTTCTCTTCATCAGTTTGTTGCGCCGGCGCGAGTTTGGTTTGGACAATTATCCGATGGAAAACCCCTTTTTGGCTTGCATCGCAGTGGTTATGTTTGGCTAGGCACAATTACTTTTGCCATTACCGTGTTTTTAGCAGTGCAAATTGTCTGGCAACTGGGCAATACCATTCGTGAATTAGGCGGTTGGGCGTGGACAGGTGAAACCCTGTTTTTGACAAGTCTTCTCGGAATAATTTTTATTATTTATGGCTTAGCTCTAAGTTCGAGTTCCACGCCTTTTGCGGCTCTGTTAGTCGATGTTTCAGAAGAGGAAAATCGATCAAAATTAGTGAGCGTCACTTGGTCGATGCTAATGTTTGGCATTGTCATTGGGGGCATTACTGGGGGAATTTTCCTCGATGTTGTACAGCAAGATGGTGTTAGTTGGAGTGCTAATGTAGGAAGTTTATTATTGAGCAATGAACGGGTGATTGAAACCCCGATTGCTCAGTTACAGGGGGGGATTAACCGTTTGTTTCTAATTGTTCCTTGGGTGGTTGTCGGGCTAGCCTTTTTCGCCACTTGGGGCATTGAAAGAAAATTTTCCCGCTATACCACTCGTTCTACCATTGCTGAGCGAGAGGAAAATGTCACTTTAAAACAAGCCTTTCGCATTTTAACCTCTAGTCGCCAAACAGGGTTCTTTTTTACGTTCTTGATGCTGTTAACCCTTAGTTTATTTATGCAGGAAGCGGTGTTAGAACCCTATGGCGGGGAAGTCTTTGATATGCCCATCTCGCAAACCACGCAATTAAATGCGTTTTGGGGATTGGGAACGTTACTGGGCTTTAGTACAACCGGCTTTTTAGTGATTCCTCGTCTCGGGAAAAAGAATACTACTCGTTTGGGCTGTGTATTGACAGCTATCACCTTTATCTTGATTATTATTTCTGGGTTGACTCAAGAAGCCATGTTATTGCAATCTGCGGTATTTGTGTTCGGCTGGGGGGCTGGTTTAACCACGACAGGGGCAATTAGTTTAATGCTAGACTTTACCGCTGCTGAAACCGCAGGAACGTTTATTGGGGCTTGGGGGTTAGCCCAGGCGCTTTCTCGGGCAGCAGCCACAATTGCCGGGGGAATCGTTTTAGATATTGGTCGAGTCTTGTTTAATACCCCCGTGTTGGCTTATGGGTTAGTGTTTGGGTTACAAGCTGTGGGAATGATTAGCGCGATCGCGCTTTTAAATCAACTTAGTATCACCGAGTTTCGCAATTCCACACAAAAGGCGACAATGATGGCAATGGAAGGAGACATTGAGGGATAAATGGAACAATTTTGGTCGTCTGTTTTAGAATTTAGTCAAGAGCTAACTCAGCAAGTGGGGGCAACCCTTAGCCAGCAATTTGGTAAAGTCCAAGCCACGCATAAACCCGATGGCTCTTTGGTTACAGAGTCGGATCAATGGGCGGATCAGCAAATTCGGAGCGCGATCGCGCAAAAGTTCCCCGATCATGGCGTTCTCACGGAAGAAACCGTTCATATTTTTCCCGATAAAGAATGGTGTTGGGTGATTGATCCCATTGACGGAACGACAAATTTCACCCGTGGGATTCCTGTTTGGGGGATTTCAATGGGGTTACTCTATCGCGGCACCCCTGTCTTTGGGTATGTTCATTTTCCCATTTTGCAACAATCGTTTCACGGTTTCTGGCTGGGAGATTCTGGCTTAGACGGAACCAACGGGGCTTATTGCAATGGACAACCCATTCATAGCAGCCCTGATGATCCCTCCCCGAGTCATTTATTTAGTCTTTGCGCCCGCAGCACCGACATTTTAGGACAGCCATTTCCATGTAAAACCCGCATTGTGGGAGTTTGCACCTATAGCTTTCTCTTAGTCGGAACTGGCGCTGCTTTAGGGGCAGTGGAAGCCATTCCCAAAGTCTGGGATTTAGCCGCCGTGTGGGCAATTGTGCAGGGGGCGGGAGGGAAATTTGTTCCCCTTAC
>CAZTXK010000143.1:0-2708 GCA_964617275.1 uncultured Dactylococcopsis sp.
TCAACTCGTTTCTAAAGTAGAAATTATCCTGAGTGGCAAAGACAGGGATACAATACAGCTAGAATCCACAGAAATCAGAAAAATGATGACTCAACTTAAACCTTGGCAAGTCAGTGGCATTATTGGTGTGGTTGGTGTTTTTGGCATGGGGACTATTATGGCAATCACGAATCCCTCTCGCCAAGCCTATCAGGGTTATGCCGCGCGGCAAAGCGTTTCTTACCTTCAAGATAACGCTTGCACTAAACTACCAGAGACTCTAAATGGCTTTTTACATGACCAATGTCGTCATCTGGTAGAAAAAGGAAAGCCTCATCTCAAACAGGCTGTCAACTTATCAACACGACAACATAATTATTTTTTACTTAGCGTTTATGAAACTGAGGTATCTCTCAATAATCAATTCCCCAGTTATAGCGCGAAAACGATCGGGTTTATGAATCTATTTTGGACTTATGAGGCAGGACTGGATTTGAGTGATTAAAAACTTGGTCGATGAGTAAAAAAGTGGCAAGACCTCTCTAAAATTAATTTAGACAATAAAACGGTTGGGAATTTAATGTTCTCAAATACAGGAACTAAAGTATGATTAAAGTTCCTGTTGCTTTATCCTTTGCTAATGGAAAGAGAGGTCATGGTAAAAAAATGGATATTAAAAAGTGATTCTTAAATGACCGAAGAAATATTGAAATCTAAAATTATACACTCAGAATAGTTGTTGACTCCTGGTTAGTGTCTAGATCAACTGTTGTTTGGGAATTTGCGTTTTCCGCTATGCTGACAGCTTGAAAGCTCGAACTTTCCAATAGGGTAATGGTTTCCCAAGTTTCCCAAGTGGGCATAAAGGGAGAATGAGCTAACGAACAGGCTTGCCACTCTCCTCTGACTGGGGCATTCAGTTTTTGGCACATACCGCCTCTGTGTCCTTGAGGGGCATAGTGGCGACAATATTTGCAAGCTGAAGGAAAATTATTTCTGGTTCTCATGGCTTTTTTCCTGAGTTCGATCTATTTCTTATTTTAAATCTAATACCTTTATTATCTATTTCTCTGTTTTTTCCCTTGATCCCCTCAAAGTGTTGCTCTGTCTTCTTTTTATGATCTTGCGGGTCTTATTAATTTTTATTTTTTCTTTATATTTACTTTATAAATAGAAATAATTGCTATGAAACCTCTCACTCTGCTGAGTTAGACACTGATTAAGCACAAGTGCTTTCGTATTTATACTCAGTATGAATAAGCCTTTTTGATATGAATGAAGTTACTAGAAGCAAAAATGATTAAGTTATTTTCTAATTGTGCTTTTATTAACAAATTAAAGAGTTATTGGCAAGAGTAACCAACTAATTACTATGCTTAATTCTAATTGATAAAAATCATTGCTTATTTAGCAAAAGAAAAGTATAATGTTTCAGGTGTTTCTTCTATCGTTAATGACTAACGTCCTAAAGATGGAGTTTCAATCTTGATTTGATGATGAATCCCAATGTTTCCCAAGAAAAAGAGGATGAAATGTTGCATCCTAAGTTACAAGCTGCGTTAACAAGTCTCAATATTGACTTAGAAGAGGAGCTTAATCGCTTTCAGCAATCCCAAAAACAGAATCATGGTGCTAACCTCTCAAAAGTCCAACCTGAATCATCCTCTTCAGCAGGAAAGAATGGTGAGCTAGGAGAAGCAGCGATCGCGAGGAATAATGTGGAAGAGCACTCAAAAGAGGAAGTTCCTCAAGATTATCTCCAATCGTCCGAGGAATTATTGCAAGAGCTAAATAACTCAGAAAACTATAACGTTGGATCAACCGTGGCAAAACCACCAGAAAAAACCAAAAGTTCTTGGCGCAATTATTTGCTAACTCCCTTAGGAATTGCTGGAATTGTCATTTTCCTTCTTTCAGGAACGCTTTTAAGTCTAATCTTGATCAACTTAGGGGAAATTACCTCTCGTCAAGCCTCTACCCCTACCGAAACCACTGAAGATGATTCTCTTCCTCCCCCTCCTAAAAAAGAGGAAGCAACTGCGGAGACACCTGAGGAATCATCCCCTGAAATTCCAAATCGTCCTAATTTAGCCAATGATGAATTTATTGAACTCGATACCGACAATTTAGTTGAAGCCCAACCGAAAGAACCAGAACCCTCAACTCCTAGCTGTGGCGGAAACTTTTACTGTGTCATGGTTGAGAATCCGACTCAAACCGAATATAATCAAACCTTACAAGTCACCGGGGACGGTTATTTGCGGGAGTTTCCAGAGGTAGGGAAAGTTTTACAGGTGGGAGCCTTTGATACCGAAGCTCGCGCTGAGGAGTTAGTACAAAGGTTAGAACAACAAGGCATTTCCGCAACCATTTATAAGCCCTAACTAGATCATGAACTTGAATTATCGCTATCGGGTGCGGCTTGCGGATACGGATGCCGCAGGAGTGGTTTACTTTGCGAGTTTGATGAATATCTGCCACATTGCTTACGAAGAAACACTCGTTACTCGTGGAATTCATCTACAACAATGGGTGAAAGAAGGAACAATTGCGATTCCGATTCTTCATGGAGAAATAGATTGCTTGCGTCCGATATATTGGGGAGACTTGGTACTGATTGCTTTAACTCCCCAATTTCTTTCGGAAACAGAATTAGTGATTACTTATGAATTGACTGCTGAAGCTGAGATTGAGAAAGTTTTAGCCAAGGGTGAAACCAAGCACGTTTG
>CAZTXK010000143.1:2808-6341 GCA_964617275.1 uncultured Dactylococcopsis sp.
TTTTTCTGGCAACTAAAGGAAGAACCCTTATCGCAAGCAGAAATGGTGACATTTTGTTCCACTCGTCGCCCTCATAAATCTGCGGAAAATGATCCGATGCTACAGGCGATTTTAGCGGCAGGAACGCGGTGGGTGACAATTTTTGGTAAATCGTGGGATTTGCACGTTACCGAAGGCTTAAAGACTACCTTAGAGGAAAACTGTGCGATGATTCGGGATACGATCGCGCTCTTACGTTCTCAAAATCGCCGCGTCATTTATGATGCTGAACATTGGTTTGATGGCTACTTAAATAATCGCGAGTATGCTCTAAAAACCCTAGAAACGGCTGTGGAAGCGGGAGCCGAATGGTTAGTTTTATGCGATACCAATGGGGGAACCTTACCGCACCAAATCAGCGCGATTATTCAAGATGTGGTTCAATATTTTGGCATTAATCCCAATGATGATTCTACGCCCAAGTTAGGCATTCATACCCATAATGATTCCGATACTGCCGTGGCAAGTTCTCTGGTAGCTGTAGAACAGGGGGCAACCATGGTGCAGGGAACCATGAATGGTTATGGGGAACGCTGTGGAAATGCCAACTTATGTTCTGTGATTCCCAATTTACAGTTAAAGCTCAATTATCACTGCTTAGACTCGGAACAATTAGCAAAACTGACTCCCACTAGCCGTCTCATTAACGAAATTGTTAATTTTGCCCCTGATCCCCATGCGCCGTTTGTGGGCTTATCGTCTTTTGCCCATAAAGGGGGGATTCATGTTTCGGCGGTAGAAAAGAATCCTTTAACCTATGAACATATGGATCCCACAGTAATTGGAAATCAACGGCGCATCGTTATTTCCGATCAAGCCGGACTGAGTAATATTGTGGCAAAAGCGCGATCGTTTGGCATTAACCTTGATAAAGGGGACTCCATCTGTAAAGATATCCTGCAACGGACGAAGGAATTGGAAAATCAAGGCTATCAGTTTGAAGTTGCCGAAGCCAGCTTTGAGTTATTAGTTTATGAGATGCTCCACCATCGTCAGGAATTTTTCCAACTGAAAGGGTTTCAAGTGAACTGCGATATGTTGCGAGGAGATGATTCTTTACTCAGTGATGCAGTAGCAACGATTAAAGTGAGTGTCAATGGAGAGGGGATTTTAGAAGCTGCTGAAGGGAATGGCCCAGTTTCGGCGTTAGATGCTGCCTTACGGAAAGCCCTCGCGAAGTTTTATCCAGAAATTGCTGATTTCCATTTAACTGACTATAAGGTGAGAATTTTAGATAGCACCTCGGGAACGGATGCAACAACCAGAGTGCTAGTGGAATCCAGTGATGGGAAAGAACGTTGGACAACCATTGGCGTTTCTCCCAATATTCTTGATGCCTCTTATCAAGCGGTAGTGGAAGGAATTGAATATGGTTTGTTAAAACAAAGTGGTGAGGGGCTATTTTCTCCAAGTGTCTCAGCCAGAACTCATGAGTCGCAATGAATAATTGGGTAAGCCATTGTGTTGTATGAAGATCGATTACAAGCTGGAGAGTTATTAGCTGCAGAGATTGCTGCTGGCTTAGAGGGAGTCGTGTTAGCCACTAGGGTTTATGGGCTGCCCCGAGGTGGTCTTCCTGTGGCGTTTCCCATCGCCCAACGTCTCAATTGCCCGTTAGAGGTTTTGGCGGCGAAAAAAATTGCTCTCCCGAGTAATCCTGAGTTGGCGTTAGGGGCAATTACCCCCGATGGTACAACTGTTTGGTCAAACTCTTCTTTTCTGAACAGAAAGAACGCCCAAGAGCTAGAAAAAGCAAGAGAGGAGGCTTATCAGAGCGCGATCGCGCTTCAAGAACAGTTTAATCCCCATTGCCCTCGGTTATCAGTGGAAAATGCCATTGTGATTATTGTTGATGATGGAATTGCCACGGGAATGACCATGATGACGGCGGTTAAGGCTCTACGAAAACAAAATCCTGCTCAAATTTGGGTAGCTGCTCCGGTGGCACCGCCAGAAATGAAGGAAAAAATTGAGCAAAGCAGCGATTTAACAATGATCCTCGAAACCCCTGATCCTTTTTTCAATGTGGGGCGGTTCTATAAAAAGTTTTCCCAAGTTTCCACCGCAGAAGCCATTTCTTATCTCCAGCGCTGAGTTGGCTTATCTTGCTTATCGACAACAACAATGGTTAAATAATCGAGGACTATCCTAGACCTTACGAACTTATGAATGCCTCCTCCCAACTTACCCTCAATCTTGATCAGGGATCGATTCGCTTCAACTTTACCCCCCAAGCAGCGCAAGAGTTGAAACAAGCCTTATCCGATCTCATGGCAAAATTTAAGGTGACAACCCAAGCTGTCAACGCAGGAAATAAACCGCAACCTCAGTCGCCTACCGAATATCGTCACACCGGAGAGGTGTTTCTAGAAGTGTTTTGTAATCCCAATATTTATCCCACCCCATTTGCTGCTAAAGTATTAGTAACGGTGCGAGATGAGCGAATCCGACTCACGACAGAAGCAGAATTGACTCGCTTAGTGGAAGATGTGACACAGTATTTAGAGCAACAGGAGTAAACCATGGACAATCAAAACCAAGTCTTAAAAATTGTTGAACAGGGCTTTCACGTAACATTAGGAGCGATTTCGGTTGCAACAGAAACCTTACAAGACGAACAGCAGCGATCGCGCTTAGTCGCCGACTTACAAGAAGAACTCAATCAACGCGCCCAAGAATGGGAACAAAAGGGAGAAACCGCGGCTAGAGAAGCTCGTGAATTTGTCGAACAAGTCATCAATCAAGGCGGTGACACTTCTTCCCAAGGGGAAACCACTTCCACCAGTAGTAATTCCTCAGCAACGCAAACTACATCCACCTCAAACGATGTTCCTTCACGGCTACAGGATTTAACGAACGAAGTCGCCACCCTGCGAGAAGAGATGACTCAGTTTCGCGAATCCAGCTAAACCGAAAAAAATCCGTCTGTAATGCTGTTAACAGACGGAAAATGTTAATTTTAATTGAGCTAAAGAGTTTTAATAACCGCCATAAACACCGGGATTAATGCGATCAGCACCTTCGACAAATGATTCCTCTGGTTCAGTTACAATAAATTCATCGAGATTTTCCTTTAAACGTTCTTTTTGACGTTCACTCAGATCAGGGATATTTAAAACATCTTCTACCTTATCGTAAGGAGAGTTTTTAATAATCTTGGTGGCAAGAGTGGGATAAAATCCTCTCAAGTCCCGAAATGCCTGAATATTGGTGTTATTAAGGTCTATTTTATTGCCAATTTGCTGTAATTTTTCATCGGCATCATTCCGAATTTCCGCAAAAACAGTTCCTCCTGAAACCTGAAATTGGCTAATATCAAGAGCAGTAGCTGGGGCATTTCCAAAAGCGAAAAGGGAAGCCACACTCAAAACAGCAGCTAGCAGAAATGGTAAAAATCTTTGCATAATGGTTTTTCCTCAAAAACGAGCTTTTTTATCCCTTGCTATTGTCTCATCTTACGGGACTCAGAACAATTTTATCCGGTTTTTTACAGT
>CAZTXK010000144.1:0-6339 GCA_964617275.1 uncultured Dactylococcopsis sp.
TCCTCAGCTAAAATAATCGCTGCCACTTCACCCAAGTCCAAATTTGAGGTTAATTGTAAAACCTTAACTTGTTTCGGATCGCTAATTTGCTCAACTTCTAACCATGATAATGTTGACACAATCTCCGCAGCCGGATGAGTCCCTGTGGTGAGTTCAGAATAAACCTCTTGTGGAATAATAACTTGTTCAAACAACTCATAAAGTAAATCAAGATAGCCCACTTTAGCTAACTCACTAATCGGAGTTGTATCAGCAACAACTATCATTGAGAGTCTTTATCTAAAGCACGATTTGCCCGTTCCACCTCTTCCTTTAAATCCTCTAATTCTAGTGAATTATCAAATAAAGGAATCTCCCATTCTCCCATTAGTTCAATGACCTCAGTGCGGGGAATCCCTAGCAAACTTCCTGCTTTACCGCTACTAATTTCGCCCGCTTCCAATAGCGTCATCACGTATGCTTCTTTCGCTTTAGCTGTCGCTCGCTTTTGCACCGATTCAGGGAGATTTTGAACCGAAAGTGTAAACTTAACCTGTAAAAAATGGCTCGGGTTGAGATTTTGAAACTGAGTTGTCATAATTAATCGCTCTTTCCCCTTTCACATTGTTTCTAAACTATCTTGCCAATATTTTACTCCTCCTTTGAGGCTTCTTAAAAAATAAGCAGTCTGGGACATTTCTCTATGATCTCATGGTTGCTTCCGACTGTAAGCGTGTAGCAATGCGAAATAACTCTTTTCCCATGTGCAAATGTTCTTCATTAAAATTGAGGGGAAAATAGGCAAGTTCCTCGATGCCATCTTCGAGTTGATTAAGACAATGATAAAGATTAGCGGCAGTTTCTGCAAAGTGAGAAGGATTGGGCTGCGATCGCAGCGCTTGTTGGGCTTGCTTGACTAAACCCCGACAATTTTCCAGATAACCATCAAAGGTTGCCAATAATTCATCATCAAAGGGATCAGCGGCTAAATGATCAATCTGAAACTCAAGGGGATCAA
This sequence comes from uncultured Dactylococcopsis sp., assembly GCA_964617275.1. GTDB lineage: Bacteria > Cyanobacteriota > Cyanobacteriia > Cyanobacteriales > Rubidibacteraceae > Halothece. Next base: position 998 of record CAZTXK010000144.1, read on the forward strand.
TGATTTTGTCCACTTGTTGCATCACAGGATAATAAACAAACTTTAACCAATTACTGATTGGGTCGTCACTTTGGCGTTCTTTTTGCCGTTGGCGATGATATTGCTGTTGGGCTTTCTCGTTACGCTGGGCTCGGTTGTGGGAAAAAGTTTTATCATAAGCCGCCTTCAAGCGAGGATTACTTAAAACTTCATAAGCCGCATTAATGGCGATAATCTTATCATGACTGTCTTCTTCCTCACAGCGATCAGGATGATAGGTTTTAGCTAGACGACGATAGGCTTGTTTGATCTCTTTTTGAGTTGCCTCAGGGGTTAAGCCTAGAGTTTGGTAATGATTGGAATCAGGCATTAATTCTTTTGGAAATTCTCGCCAACGCTGCAAGCAACTTAAGCTAAAACTGAAGTCTGAGGTTTGGCAAAGATCATGCGCCCTGCAGAAGTTTGTAGTGCCGAGGTGACAATAACAGGTAATTCCCCGCCTACATAATCTTGTCCTTCTTCTACCACCACCATTGTGCCATCTTCTAGGTAGCCAACGCCTTGTTCCGGTTCTTTCCCCTGTTTGAGAATTTTTAATTCTAGGGTATCTCCAGGTAAATAAATGGGACGCACAGCTCTGGCGAGATCATTGACATTCAGCACTAAGACTTTTTGCAAATCAGCAACTTTATTTAAGTTATAGTCATTGGTGAGCAGTACCCCATTAATTTCTTGGGTAAAACGCACTAATTTAGAATCGACGGTATAAACGTCATCATAATCATAATTATTGATCACAATTCGTTCGGGATACTCCTGTTGCATTCGTTTGAGAATATCTAATCCTCTACGTCCCCGCACTCGTTTTTGATCACTAGCGGTATCGGCGAGATACTGTAACTCTTGTAAGACAAATTGGGGGATAATAATTTGTCCTTCAATAAAGCCAGTGCTGAGAAGTTCCTCAATGCGCCCATCAATGATCGCGCTGGTGTCTAAAACTTTGGTGGCTGCGGGTTTGAGAGTTCCTTCTGCGACTAAAATAGATTCGATACTATTAGGGTTAATTAAGCGTAGAAAGGTGCGCCCGTGGGTATCAGCAAGGGTAACGCCTAAGAAGCCAAAAACAAGACTTCCTAAAATTGCTGTTAGGGGTTTGATAAAATCTAATTGTTCGGGAATGGGAAAGAGAAAGATCGGGGCGAGCATTAAGTTGGCAATTAGAAGCCCGATCGCGAGTCCCACAGAACGAGTTAAAATTACCTCGATCGCGGTTTGCCGAATTTTCTCTTCTAAGCGGCGATAGAGGTTTTGAGCCGTTAAACCCACCACCAGACCAATTAGGGCAGCAAAACTGCCAATGATCCAGCGTAGTGCTTCTAGATTGGTAACTGAAGCAAGGGCGGATTCTGGTAATAAATCAACACTACCAAATCCTAGCCCGGCTGCGGCAAAAACGAATAAAATAACAATGATGACATCAATCATGGGTTTTGTCCGATTGCACAATCACGATCAGTATTATGATCTCGATTAAATTCCTATTATATCTTTCTAAGTCTTTTGCATCGTTCGGTTTTCATGATTGCTAATCCCAAAGCAGCTTATATCCATATTCCATTTTGTCGGCGACGTTGCTATTACTGTGATTTTCCCATTACGGTAATCGGCGATCGCGCGTCGGAAAAATTTGATCGCACGCAGTTGATGAGAGCCTATGTGCAAGGGTTATGTCGAGAAATTCGTCTCACAGCAGCTCTCTATCCCAGTTCTAAATTAGAGACGGTTTTCTTTGGGGGGGGAACTCCCTCTCTCCTCCCAACGACAGAATTAGAAAAAATTTTAATCACACTAGAGGAAACATTTGGGATTAGTCAAGATGCCGAAATTTCCCTAGAGATTGATCCCGGAACGTTTGATTTACCGCAACTCCAAGCCTACCAAGATTTGGGAATCAATCGCTACAGTTTAGGCGTACAAGCCTTTCAAGATGAGTTATTGGCGAAGATTGGGCGTACCCATCGCGTTGAAGATATCGATCGCGCGATCGCGCAGTTTCAACAACTCGGAATTACCAATTTCAGTCTCGATTTAATTTCCGGGTTACCGCAGCAAAGTCTTTCCCAATGGGAAGAAACCCTAGACAAAGCGATTCAGATTTCTCCAGCGCATCTGTCTTGTTATGATCTCATTATCGAACCGGGAACCGCGTTTGAACGACAACAAGAACATCGGGAATTACCCCTACCCCCTGATGAAACGGCTGCCGAAATGTATCGTCTCACCCAACAACGTCTCACCGAGGCTGGTTACACTCACTACGAAATTAGCAACTATGCGTTAGCTGGGTATCAATGTCGTCATAATCGGGTTTACTGGCAGAATTTGCCCTTTTATGGCTTTGGGATGGGCGCAACCAGTTATTTAGGGGGAAACCGTTATGCGCGATCGCGCACTCGTCGGGAATACTATACTTGGGTAGAAACCTTAACCGCAACTCCCAATGATTTAATTCCCACTTCCCCTGTCGATGCCATTGATCAACTCTTAGAAACCCTCATGCTGGGGTTAAGATTAAAAGAAGGGGTAAATCTCAGCGCGATCGCGAAACAATTTGGATCTGAAACCGTCAATCAACTTATTGCCGCTCTCCAGCCTTACATTGATCAACAATGGGTGGAAATTACTCCCAATGATGATAAAAGTTGGGGACAATTAAAACTCACTGATCCAGAGGGGTTACTGTTTTCTAATACCATTCTCACTAAATTATTCAGTGTTTTCTCTAGGCAATTATGAGACAAATCAAAGCATAATTTAAAAAGAAGTGGTTTGATGCCACTGGCTGTTAAAAAATAACCGATGATTCCTGTGACTGAACAACTAAAATTAACTCCCGAAGAAGCCTTTGTCGCCCTCGCTATTGTCACTGTTGCTATTGACGGTGAACACGCTGAGGAGGAAGAAATGGCCCTGACTCAAGCCATTCTCAGTGCTGACTTATTTTCCGCCTATCCAGCGGACAAACTAATCATGATGATTAATCAAGCCTTTGCTCAAATTAATCAACAGGGAACTAAAACTATTTTAGAAGGAGCAATTGCTAATTTACCAGAACACTTGCGAGAAGAAGCCTTAAGCGCGATCGCGAAAATTATTATGGCAGATGGTAAAGTATCTTCAGAGGAAAAAAGCCTGTTAGATCACCTTAGTGCTGCTTTTACCATTTCTGAAGAACAAATTACCAAATTACTCGAAAAAGCAACGATTTAGCCTATTCTTCATTCTCTAACCCAACATTAATATTATTGAGAGGGCGGCGTTTCAGTTCTTTGGATTCGGAACGGGGCAGCAAATCAAACACTTCTCGAAACGCATTATCTACCTTTTCAAAGGGAACTTGTCCCACTTCATCAAACGCAACCTTCCCCTCTTGATCAATAAGAACGGTTTGGGGAACTAAGCCGCGATAATAATAGCCCGCTTCCTTAGGGGAAAACTCTTCCTCATCTGCTAACATATCGACATTGATGGGAATAAAACTGGCGACGCGACCATAATAGCGTTGTAGTTCTGAAACGACGACAGAAAATGCTTTACAGTCTTTGCTATCCTCTAGATAAAATACCAGCAGACTGGGTTTCCCTCCTTTCAGAGATTCAGCGAGGGTAACTTGCGGCGGAACTAAAGAGCCATTGCCAGCGTAGAGGGCAAAAATGTTACCATCGTATTTATCATCTTCTAACGCAGCGATCGCGCTAGGGCTGAAAATTAATCCCACCGCCATGATCAGCGCAATAAGTAAAGAGAAGACGGGAAGTTTAGCGAGTCGGTGCTGATTTAAGCTCATCAATCAAAAATGAATATTAAATAACCAATTCTCTATTATAGCACTACAAACTTAGGTTAGGACATTACTGATTCGGAGAAACCCTTTCACCATCAACTGGGGCTCTATTGCCTATTGCAACCGCGCGTAGCGCTATCTCAATGATCTGTGCTGAGGTGACAAGCCGAAAAAAATTGATGAAACTTAACGTGCCAATGTTGTCGGTTTGCCTTATTATAAGTATAATCTAAGATTCTAGCTAGGATTAGCAGGAAAATAGAAAGCATATTTCTCTCTATTGGGTGATCCTAGAATGAAAGCAGAATCACTCATGAGATAGAGTCTGCTAGTCGCTGATTTAGCCTAAACTCTTTAATTAATGATTGGTTTAGGAAGGCTCTTAGAGTATTCTCCTTCTTTGAAGGAAGGAAAGTTTGATCAAACTTGCTGTGACCTTAAAAATCGTTCAGTAACTTTAAAAAACCCCTAAAAAAGTCAAAACTCCCGAGATTCAGATATTATAATCTCGCTTTCGGGAATTCTTCTAGTAGCAGCCAAGAAGGATTCAGATTTTTCTTTACCTTCATTCACACTCTACTCAGTTTAACAAATTAATATACTCCTAAGGTTATAAGGAGATTAAAATCATGATGCCAACTACCTATGCTAAATTCATACGCTTTTTAAGAGAAGAACTGGCGATTTCCAATGATTCGATCGCGATCGCGCAGCGTTATTCCCAACGCCATACCGACCCCCTGCCCATGTTACTTTGGCAGTATGGCTTAGTAACCTTAGAGCAGTTGGATCGGATTTACGAATGGCTAGAAACCGCATAATGATGGAGAAACAAAAATTATTGTTCGGGATAAGAAGGCTCTTTAATCGTTCCCATCCGATCAAGGGGCCAAAAACGAATGGCAGCGCGACCAATAATCTTCTCACTAGGAACAAATCCCCAAGAATGAGAATCATAACTATTATTGCGGTTATCTCCTAATACCAGATAGTGATTGTCTGGAACGGTTACGGGGCCAAAATTGTAGTCAGGCTGCTCTGCGATATATTTTTCCCTTAAAGGCTCACCATCCACATAAACCAGACCATTGTCAACGCGAATTGTCTCCTCGGGAAGCCCAATAATGCGCTTAATAAACGCTTCATCATAGCCTTTGCGCTTGAGTTCTTCTGTAGCATTAAATACAACGATTTCCCCTCGTTCTGGGGGAGTGAAACGATAACCGACTTTTTCCACTAACAACCGATCATTGACTTCTAACGTCGGCAACATGGAAGTGGAAGGAATATAGCGGGCTTCCGCGACAAAAGTACGAACCCCAAAAGCCAAAACCGCACTTAGAGCGAGTGTTTTTAGTGTTTCCACCCATGGATTTTCGTGATGATTTTCAGGCATTGGGTAACAACCGAGTTCGGAATACAATTAATTGTGTCATCTCATATCTTATTCTAGAACCTGAATTAAAAATTATGTCGGAAGCCATGGAACTCATTATTCGCCATGCTGAAGTTTTAC
>CAZTXK010000145.1:0-6285 GCA_964617275.1 uncultured Dactylococcopsis sp.
GTGTGCAGTGCTAATTATTAGAATTAGTATCAGAATTTTCTGGTTTGATTTTCAGCAAAAAATACTTAAATTCTGTAGAATTGTGTCCCATAACTTTACCATCTATGAGATAGCGATCGCGCCTTTGATCGGAAAAACTAATCACCAATTCAGCATCTGAGAAATCATCTTCGCTATTCAGTTCAGACTCCAATTGCTGTAATAATAACGCCTCCCAGTCGGATAAATTTCGTCTAGGGAGAAACGCAATTAATTCCTGAAATGGTTGACTAACTGCTAGAATTTTACGATTTTCATCTAATAAAACTAATGGTTCAGAACTAGCCTCAATGAGATCGCGAATGGCTAATTTGGTTTGTTCTAACTGATTATTAACCCTTTCCAACTCATCTTGGGCTTTTTTCCATTCGTCAATATCAATAAAGGTGACAATAGCTCCCTCAATGCGATTCTCAGCAGTTCGATAGGGTAAAATTTGCATGCTGTACCATTTTTTCTCAATCGTTTGTACAGCTTTGGTTTTGGGATTAAGTGTCTCCAACACTTGTTGTAAATCAGTAATGAGGTCTTGTTGAATTAAATTTGTTGATAAATCTTGAACCGGACGACCAATATCTCTTGGGATAAGGTTAATTAAAGTCGTTACCTCTGGCGTGAAGCGTTTAACTTGCATTTGAGCATCAACAAAAAGGGTTGCAAATTCAGTACTATTCAGGAAATTTTGCACATCATTTTCGGCAGCGGATAATTCATCCACTTTATTTTGCAATTCTTCATTAACTGTTTGTAGTTCCTCATTCAAAGATTGTAATTCTTCTTTGGAAGATTCCAGTTCCTCATTAGTCGCTTGTAACTCTTCATTGGAAGATTCCAGTTCCTCATTAGTCGCTTGCAACTCTTCATTGGAAGATTCCAGTTCCTCAATCGTGGTTTGATGATTTTCCCGAGTCTGTTGGAGTTCTTTTTCGAGTTCAGCAATGCGATTATTTTTTTCTTGCAAGGAAGTATCTTCGGTGGTATTTTCCAGACTGCTACTTGGCAAATTGGCTTCAATGATTTCTAATAAGACTAAGAGACGACCGACTAATCGTTTCGGTTTTTCTAATGGTTTTACCAACAATTTAACCAAATTGGTATCACCATTGCTCTTAACCGGAATATGCCGACGAGTCACGATTTCTCCAGAAGAAGCGGCTGTCCGAATCGCAGAACTCAGTTCCGTCTGCAAGCCTTCTCGCGCCATATCCAAGATATTATTGGTTGGGGTACCACTGACAGTTTCTAAAAATTTCCCAGTACGCCCCTGAACATAAAGGATAAGACCATTACTTTCAATGAGAACAGCAGTGGGAAAAAACTGTTCTAAAAGAGCTTCCTTGAACAATTTTCCCCAATCTGTTTCTTCCTTGCGATCAGAAGAAGTCTGCTGCAGTGAGTCACCACCAGAAGCAGGATTGCGGAAAGCGCCAGTGGGAAACTCAATGGGTTGAGCTTGTGGTTGCTGAAGCTCTCGATGCTGAAAAATTTTCCACTTGTTGCTCAAAGGTTCAAATAAATTCTGAAAACTGCCAATGGTTTCTGAAGATCCCAACATGAGAACTCCCGAAGACACTAAAGTATAGTGGAACAGGGGTAATAATTTTTTTTGCGCCGATTCATTGAGATAAATCAGCAAGTTGCGACAACTTAGTAAATTCAGGCGAGAAAAGGGTGGATCTTTCAACAAATTTTGCACCGAAAAAACTACGGGGTAGCGAATTTCTTGGCTCACTCGATAATAGTTGCCTTCTTGCTGAAAAAACCGATTTAAGCGTTGTTGGCTGAGATTTGCCGCAATACCTGCTGGAAAAATCCCTTCTCTGGCGCGATCAATAGCCAACTCATCAATATCGGTGCCAAATATTTGTAAATCAATCGGTTTCGGTATCTCATCCAATATTTCTCGTAAGATAATCGCGATAGAATACACTTCCTCTCCAGTGGAACATCCCGGTACCCAAACTCTAAAAGTATTATTAGAGAGTTCTCTCAATTTTGTCGGAAGAATTTCTTGTTGGAGAAACTCAAAAGCCCCAGCATCTCGAAAAAAATTGGTTACACCGATTAAAAATTCACGATAGAGAGCATACGCTTCTTGAGGGGTTTCCTGTAAAAATGCTAGATACTCACTATAGCTATTAAGTTGTTGCAGGCTCATACGACGGTTAATGCGGCGAGTAAGAGTATTTGGCTTATAGTAGGAAAAATCATTTCCCAATTGCGAACGCAATACCGTAAAAATTTGCTCAAGCCATTGTTGAGAGGTTCGTGTATTGATGGTTGGGCGCTTGTCAAAATACTGCTTAATCGTCTCCGGTATTGATTGGGGCGGTAAAATGACATCAACGACCCCAGTCAAAATGGCGTTGTGCGGCATTTCTTGGTGTAAAGCTGTTTCCTTGGATTGGGCAATCACTAATCCTTCCTGAAGTTTAATTGTTTTCACACCTAGAGTGCCATCGCTCCCCATCCCGGAAAGAATAACCCCCACCGAATGCTGACCTTGATTTTGGGCTAAGGAACAGAAAAAAGCATCAATTGAGGAGAGGACTTCTCTTCGTGGAATTGACTTTAATTCGATGCAGCCTTGGTTAATATCAACACTGGTTTGTGGCGGAATAATGTAAATTTGATTGGGATGTATCGTTTCACCATTGGTAACAAGGGTGACATTAACGGAAGTGCGACGTTGCAGAATTTCTGGGAGTAAAGAAACTTGATCCGGGGAAGAGTGCACTAAGACAATGTAAGTCATTCCACTGTCTTCAGAGACGTTCGCAAAAAAGTCTTCTAGGGCTTCTAATCCGCCAGCAGATGCACCAATGCCGACAATAGGAAATGGTTGGCTAAGGTTGGAGTTGGAATTCCCTTCAGATTGTTGGGACGATGACATTATCAACACTCCTAAACTGATTGTTTTGTTATGATTAACATGCGATGTTGTATATTTGCTGATTTTCCGTCAAACAGGAATAATTATTAACATGGTAAAAATTATTAGTCGGCAGTCCCTTGGAACGCAAAATGTTTATGATATTGGCGTAGAAAAAGACCATAATTTTATTTTATCCAATGGCTTAGTGGCTTCCAATTGTTTTAATAAATCCCACTCCACAGCTTATGCTTATGTGACTTATCAAACGGCTTACTTAAAAGCAAATTATCCTGTGGAATATATGGCTGCGTTGCTAACCGCTAGCAGTAATAATACCGATAAAGTCGAAAAATATATTGATACTTGTCGGCGCATGGAAATTGATGTCGAACCCCCTGATATTAATCGCTCCCAAGTAGATTTTACTCCTGATAATGAAAAGATTTTGTTTGGGTTATCGGCGGTGAGAAATTTAGGACTCGGCGCGATCGAAAATATCTTAAAAGCCAGAGAAGAAGCGGGAGGAGAATTTGCTTGTTTAGCGGATCTTTGTGCGCGAGTTGATCTCCATACTGTCGGGCGTAAGGCGTTAGAATCATTAATTTATTGTGGTGCTTTTGATAAACTGCATTCTAATCGCAATCAATTACTCCATGATTTAGAACCCGTTTTAAGCTGGGCGCAAAGTCGGGCTAAAGATAAAGCCAGTGGTCAAACGACAATTTTTGATACTTTAGGGGGAAATAGTAATGAAGTGAATTATCAAGATGCGCCAACAGCCTCCCCTGTCGAAGATTTAAAGGCTTCAGAAAAGCTCAAAAAAGAGAAAGAATTGTTAGGTTTTTATGTGTCGGATCATCCTCTAAAAACCGCCCAATCTGTTAGTCAGTTTTTATCTCCAATTGTTTTAGGCGATAAAGAAAATTTAACGAAGAAAAAGCCAGTTAGTGCCATTGTTTTAGTCAGCGAAATCAAAAAGATTATGACGAAAAATAATGATCCCATGGCATTTGTGCAGTTAGAAGATATTTCGGGACAAATGGAAGGGGTAATTTTTCCCAGTTCTTATGAACGAGTGAGTCCTTATTTAGAAGAAGATGCGCGGTTAATTGTGTGGGGAAAAATTGAGCAAAAAGATGATCGCTTACAGATGATTATTGATGATGCTGAACCAGTAGAAGAGGTGGAAATGTTGGTGGTTGATTTTGATATGGAGAAAGTGCGCGATCGCGCTTATCAAAACAATTTACAAAAACTCCTCAAAGAAAATGCCGCCCCAAAAAATGAAGCAAAAACCCCTGTTATTGGGCGAATTAAAGTCGGAAACCAACAACAATTAGTGCGCTTTGGACAACAATATTGGGTGAAAGATGCTAACGCTGTTCGTGAAAAATTAAAAGCAGAAGGCTTTCAAGTAGAAGCTAATCCCTTACTCGCTGCCATATAAGAGGATTGACGACTTTTACGATCGCGCTTGCACTCATACATTTTCTGATCCGCTTTCTCACACGCCACCGCTAATCCTTCAATAGGATGACGGGGCGCATAACCAATGGAAGCCTCAATTTTAGCCTCTTGCAAAGACTGTTTTATCCGAGTCGCTAACTTTTTAAGTTCATAGCGATTGCATTCTACCGCTAGCACTACAAATTCATCCCCGCCCACCCGTGCAAAAATATCTTGCCCTCGCACTGCTGATTTGATCGTTTTCGCTGCCGTACAAATTAACTCATCCCCGGCAGCGTGCCCTTGGGAATCATTAATGGGCTTTAAGTTATCTAAATCAATATAAATGACTCCAGCAGGATGTCCGTAGCGTTGACAGCGATCTTCTTCTGCTTGTAACAGTTGTTCCCAGCCCCGACGATTATAGAGTTCTGTCAATTCATCACTCATGGCTTCCATTTCTATGCGCTCAATGTGACGCTCTTGATCATTACATTTCAACTCATGTTCTAGAATGGTCGAAAGTAAATTCGCTAATATTTCAATCGTCGGTAATTCTTCCGTAATGCTCTCAGGTTTAGAATCAGGATCAATCGCGCAAAGGGTTCCAAATAGAGAGCCATCGCTGAGAACAATGGGAATGCCAATATACGCCCCAATGGATACCTGTCGCCCAATGGGGGCTTCTAAATAGGCTGGAATCCCACTCACCTTGGGAGCGATGCAGGGGCCTTCTCCTTTCACCATCCGAGAACAAAATGAATCAGACCAACAAAAAACTGATCCCTCTTTCACTCCGTAGCCATGATCTTCCACTTGTAGCAGGATCCAATCGTTTCCTTCAGTGCGAGTGACCATCCAGAGATCAAAATCTAAGCGTTGACGAAGAAAAGACAAGACACTACGAGCAGCAGATTCAAAATCAGAAAAAGGACTAATATTTGGGAGCATTCGTTAATAACTCATTACTTAACCATAATTTAATCTTAACAAATGCCCGTTAAAGGCTTTTCCTGTTTCAGTTCAATTGCTACCGTTGGACAGTTTTAGCCTTGATTGTCTTCGGAATAGTTGCCAGGGGAGTCATTATACAAAGCGTCAAGTTTTTCTCGTTCGTCATCCACATTCATCGAACGCATTACCAGTAAAGGTTCATTAACCGGTTTTCCTTGTTCGTCTAATAACTCGGGATGAGAAGGGGTTTGGCGAGATTGATTCCCACGGTTTGCATTCCCTTGACTAACGCGATTGTTCCAGCTATTTCCAGTTCTTTGTGATTCAAATCCAACGTTAATCAAACTGCGGATTAAGTTACTGACGGCAAAAAAAGCAATGATCGTAAAAGCGATAATGTAGAGTAGGTGTAACATGATTCCCTCGTAAAGTTAATTAAATGTAGTGTTTCTTAAGTGCCAAGGTCAACTGAGTCCAATCATCAGTTTAGAATCTTATTATATTTCTCATTCTAACCTGTCTCAGTTATCCTCTGAGTGAGATTGCTGTTGTCGATTCTTTTGGGCGACTTGCCAGCATTCTGTTACCAGTTGATGCCAAGGCGCGATCGTGGACATCTCCACCCCAACTGTTCCATCAGTCGCTTGAAATAGACTCTGGGTTGCGGTTACTTGCTGTTGGGCGGCTTTGACGCGCTCTAATAAATCAGCTTGTTCCTGCGAGGATAAAACCGCCACGTCTTGGGATTCAAGAACCTCACGGGAATGGGAAAACCAATATTGGAAATCATCCAATAACGGCGCTAAAACCGCTTTTAACAATTGTTGTTCTGATTCGGAAGCCATAAAAGTTGTTATCGAAAGTTATTTGACTTTATTATTAATGTTAACGCTCTTTACAAAAGTTAAAATCTAACGAAAGAGTTAACTCCTAATACTACGTTTACTTGACAATAGTTGACATAATTAAAC